>JAJQDO010000243.1 GCA_021202175.1 Clostridiales bacterium
TAAGTACCGTGATCATATTTACGTGCAAAGCACTACCTGTGTCGTTTATGTGTGAAAAATTCGCCCTTGTTTACATGTGCCGTAAACAGGAACAAATGAAATGAACGTCAAAAACTTGACGTCCATTCAAATTTTACAATATGTGTTATAACATATTTTTTTCGGGATAGTCAAGAAATTTTTTGTGCCAGGAGGATTGTTGTGATTTCTTTGTGTTCACTGATTGACAGATTTTCGAAGTGATATATAATTAGTTTAAAAATAAACGATATGCATAAACGAAAGAGCATATGCGTAGTATGAGGGCAAGATTTTCGGAGTGATATGCGATTCCGGAAGGAAGGAAAATATGTTTGGATATATTATCTGTAATCAAAAAGGGCTTTCCGAGGAAGAGATGGCCAGGTATAAGGCGTTCTACTGCGGACTTTGCCGTAGCCTGAAAAAAGAGTTTGGCCAGCTGGAACGGTTCACGCTTAATTTTGACATGACATTTCTGGTGCTGTTCCTGGCCGCTCTTTATGAGCCGGAGGAGGAGAAATCAGATTTTCGCTGTGTCTGCCATCCGTTCCATAAAAGACAGCAGTTGAAAACGGTTTTTTCGGATTATGCGGCGGATATGACGATCGCTCTGTCTTACTTTAAGTGTAAGGATAATTGGGAGGATGATCATAAATATACGAGCCGTGTTTATGGTGAGTTGTTGAAAAAGAGTTATGATACGGTTCGCGAAAGATATCCGAGGCAGTGCAGTGCCATCGAGGAGAGCCTTTCGGCGCTGTCTCGCCTGGAAAAACAGCCGGAGGCCATGGTGGATGAGGCGGTGAACCTGTCTGGAAGGATGCTGATGGAGGTCTTTGTTTATAAAGAAGATTTCTGGTCGGAGAGCCTCAGGCATTTCGGTTATGAGCTGGGGCGGTTTATCTATCTGATGGATGCCGCGATTGATTATGAAGATGATAAAAAGACGGGGAACTATAATCCGATTCTAAAGATGGAGAGTACCCCGGAGAAGATAGAACCGATGCTGGATATGATCATCGGGAATGCGGCGGCGATTTTTGAGCAGCTGCCGATCGTGCAGGATGAACATTTGATCCGGAATATACTATACGGAGGAGTATGGCAGAAATATAATGCCAAGATACATGGAAAGGAGAAATCCCATGGTTGATGATCCATACAAGGTGCTGGGCGTATCGAGGGATGCCAGCAAAGATGAGATAAAAAAGGCCTATCGAGCGATGGCTAAAAAGTATCACCCGGACTTGCATCCGGATGATCCCAAGGCAAATGAAAAGATGAACGAGATTAATGAAGCTTATGATATGCTTAATAATCCCGAAAAATACCAGAATCGTCAGACAGGGAACCCTTACGGGTCTCAGGGCAGCTACGGCTCCGGCCAGAGCAGTTCCGAAGGGTATGGTCAGGGCGGTTCCGGCAGTTATGGTTCTGGAGGGTATGGTCAGGGCGGCTATGGCCGGGGTGGTTACGGTTCCGGTGGTTATGGCTCCGGCCAGAACCAGGGATATGGCGGATATGGTGATTTTGAAGATATTTTCGGCCAGTTTTTTGGCCAGGGCGCTTATGGAAGCTATGGAGGGAATGCCGGGCCGGATAAGCCGCAGCCCAGTCCGCAGGACAGCCCCGATATGCGCCAGGCGGTGGATTATATCAATCGAGGGCAATATTCGTATGCTTCGCAGATTCTCAACCGGATGACCAGTGACCGAAGAAATGCACGGTGGTATTATATGAGTGCTCTGGCAGGGTATGGTCAGGGCAATGAGATTTTCGCTATGGAACAGATTCAGAAGGCCGTGCAGATGGAACCGAACAATGGGGTCTATAAGCAGGCGATGGATGCCATGCAGCGGTCCGGCCGCTCTTATCGGCAGACAGGAGAGAGCTACCATCGCAATGATATGGGCATGAATCAGTTTTGCTGGACGCTGTGCGCCATGCAGTTTTGCTGCATGTGCTGCGGAGGAGGCGGTGGCGGCATAAGATGCTGAGGAACCGTGAATGTATCCTGATTGGCAAAAAGGTTGGAGTGTTTCGAAGATGGTATAAAAAACTTTCATGTTAAAAATAGGAAAGCTTAAAAATGGATAGGCTTAAATATAAAAATTTTTAAAAAATGCATAAGCATAAATGAGCTTATATGGAGGGATATTTAATTAAAAATGAGTAAAGTAATAGGAATTGACCTTGGAACAACAAACAGCTGTGTTTCCGTTGTGGAAAATGGAGAACCGATTATTATCAATAATCCCAATGGGGGACGGACGACGCCGAGTATCGTCGCATTTACCAAAAAAGGGGAGAGACTTGTCGGTGAGCCGGCCAAACGGCAGGCGGTGACGAATCCCGATGGAACGATTCATTCCGTGAAACGGCATATGGGCACGGACTGGAGCGTGCGCATGGAAGGAAAAGAGTACAAAGCGCAGACGATCAGCGCCATGATTTTGATGCAGCTGAAAAAGGATGCAGAAGATTTTCTCGGAGAGACGGTAGATTCGGCGGTCATAACCGTGCCGGCCTACTTTAATGATGTGCAGCGGCAGGCGACGAAGGATGCCGGTCGTATCGCCGGGTTAAATGTAAAGCGAATCATCAATGAGCCGACCAGCGCGGCATTATCATATGGCCTGAATCATGGGGAGCCGCAGAAGGTGATGGTCTATGACCTGGGCGGCGGTACCTTTGACGTTTCCATCATTGAGATTGGAGAAGGTGTCATCGAAGTTCTTGCCACAGCCGGGGATAATCATCTCGGCGGCGATGATTTTGACGAGCGTGTGGCGAATTGGATCGTCCGGCAGTGCAGAGAGAAACAGAATGTCGATGTTTCCAGAGATTTTGCCGCCATGCAGCGGATTAAGGAAGCGGCTGAACAGGCGAAAAAGGAATTATCCACGGCGGAGACCACCCGCGTACTGCTTCCGTATCTGACACAGAAAAATGGTGAGCCGGTACATCTGGATGTTGTCCTTAGCAGAGCGGAGTTTGACCGCATGGTCAGTGATCTGATCGAGCGGACGGCGGGGCCGGTGCAAAATGCATTGAGTGATGCCGGTATCGCGCCATCGGAGTTGGGCAGAGTTTTGCTGGTCGGCGGTTCCACGCGAATCATTGCTGTTAAGAACAAAGTACGCCAGCTTACGGGAAAGGATCCGTCCCATAATATCAATCCGGATGAATGTGTGGCCAAGGGAGCCGCTATTCTTGGCGATACCCTTTCGGGAAATACGCTGACTACCCGGGAAAACACATCGGCGGCCAATACGGGTCCGGGACAGGGACTGCTCCTTTTGGATGTCATTCCGCTGAGCCTTTCCATTGAGACCGTGGGCGGTGTAGCTACCCGGTTGGTGGAGAGGAATACGACATTGCCGGTACACTATTCGAGGATCTTTTCTACGGCGGCGCCTTACCAGACCAGCGTGGATATTCACGTCCTGCAAGGAGAGCGGCCGATGGCCAGAGATAATAAACAGATCGGCAAGTTCCGATTGAAGGGCATCCGCCGGGCGCAGGCTGGCGTCCCACAGATTGAGGTGACCTTTGATATCGATACCAATGGTATCCTGAAGGTTTCGGCCAAGGACCTGGATACCGGAAAGGAACAGTCCATCACTATCATGGCAGACGACAGGATGTCAGAGAGTGAGATTGAACAGGCTATCCGCGATGCCAGAGAGTATGCCGGTCAGGATAATCTGCGAAAAGAAGCGATGGAATTATCTTCTGAGGCACAGAGTCTTGTGGCAAAGACCCAGCAGGCCTTGAAAAATGCCGGCAAGAATATTGATAAAGGTGTAAAGAAGCAGGTGAAAGCAGACAGCAAACAGTTGGAAAGACTGTTGGCTAAGTTCCGGCTCGACCGGGTGACGAAGGAGGATATGGATCGCATCGAAGAAGCAAAGAACCGATTGGAGAGTTCCGCAGCATCCATCCTTTAAAAGGAGATGGTCATTGATATGGACGAACAGGTTGAAATGATGCTGCGGGGAAGCCAGTTTAAGCATCTGCTGGAAAATGAACTGGGGGATATGCGGCGCAAATATGGACTGAAAAGAAGTGAAGTTGAGATATTATACTATCTTTCCAAATGTGGAGAGAATAACACGGCTACGGATATTCGCAATCATTTGAAGATGACAAAAGGACATATTTCACAAGTGACCTACATTTTGTGTAAGAAAAAGTATTTATCTGCTTATCCTGACCCGGAGGATCATCGATACATCCATTATGTGCCCACGAAACTTGCGGCCGATGTGATCTCCGACGTAACCGGGGCACAGGAAAAGATGTATTCCCGGATATTTGAGGGCGTTACCGGCGAACAGCTGACTGTTTTCAAAGAGATAGCTGACAAGATCAGCTGTAACATGGAACGCCTGATGAATGGGGGATGACTTTATGAACAGTGATGGGTAATCACAAACCGGCGCGAACGGGCAGCCGTTAAGCCTTATTTTTCAAGTTGAACAGGCAAGATAAAGGAGATGATAGTTCATTTATGGACAAAATAAGATGGAAACTGCAGGATTTTATGCGTAACAGGAATGGAGCAGATGAGCTGAGCCGGGCCACCCTGATTGTGGGTCTTGTCCTATATGTGATATCCCTGTTTACCAAGTGGTCGCTGTTCTATTATCTGGGATTTATCGCGATAATTTATTCTCTGTATCGTGTGTTTTCCAAACGAGTGGCTGAGCGCCGGGAAGAGAATCAGCGTTATCGGGAGCGGATTGATCTGGGCAAGATGCGCTTTGACCAGCGAAAGGAATATAAAATCTTTGTCTGCAAGGGTTGTGGGAGAAAGATTCGAGTTCCGAGAAAAAAAGGAAAAGTGGAGATAACCTGTCCCATCTGTGGAGATAAGACCGTACATCGGACATGATGGGATGTTCCAAGCTTTACAAGAAGATAACGGGGAGTACTCGAAGTGAGTACTCCCCATTTTAGGTTTTATTCGTTTAATTAGTGTATATTAATTGACTTAGGGGTTACTCATGATTTGGGGTTTATCATGATTTAGGGCATATTTATAAAGTGACATCGTGTGTATAAATTGTTGCTTTCTTGACATAGACATTCTTCTTTACGCGGATAGCCTTCCGATGACTCGATGACTATCGTCAAAATTTGATTCATAAAGTTATCGTCAGATTATTTCCAGGTCAAATCCGAAGTATCTTACCGCGTTGTTGTAAGAAATGTCTTGAATCAAACCGCCCAGCACATCCATATCCTTAGGATATTCGCCGCTTTCTACCCAGTTTCCGAACAGTTCACAGAGGATTCGGCGGAAGTATTCATGTCGTGCGTAGGAGAGGAAGCTTCTGGAATCGGTGAGCATACCGATGAAGTTGCCGAGGCATCCCAGGTTAGCCAGCGAAGTCATCTGTTTGATCATGCCGGTCTTATGGTCGTTGAACCACCATGCGGCACCCTGCTGTACCTTTGCGGCCACGGAAGCGTCCTGAAAGCAGCCAAGGATGGTGCCGATGGCTTCGTCATCGTTCGGGTTCAGACTGTAGATGATAGTTCTTGGCAGTTCGTCGGTTTTATTAAGTGCATTAAGGAAGTCTGCCATCTGGCCGGATGGAGCATAATTGTTGATGCAGTCGAATCCGGTATCCGGGCCCATCTGCGCGTACATCAATTCATTGTTATCCCGCTTGCATCCATAATGGAGCTGCATCGCCCATCCGAGGCGATGATATTCTCTGCCGACAAAGAGCATAAATGCCGTCTTATATTTCAGTTCTTCCTCTTTGGTCACCTCGCCGCCGGAGAGTTTTTTGGCGACAATGGCTTCGATTTCCTCATCGGAAGCCGGAACGTACATCACATATTCCAGGGCATGATCGGAAGCACGGCATCCCATTTCATGGAAAAATGCCATCCGTTTTTTCAGTGCTGTCTTGATATCAGCAAAGGTATGAATCTTCATATCAGCAGCGTTCCCCAGTTTTTTCAGATAGTCAGCAAAATCAGGTTTTTCGATATTATCGGCCTTATCCGGGCGCCATGCCGGGAGTACCTGTACATCAAAGGTAGAGTCTGCCTGAATGAACTTATGCCATTCTAAGGAGTCTGCCGGGTCGTCTGTGGGGCAGATGAGGGTGACACCGGACTGCTTGATGAGATTTCTGACGCTCATAGAGTCTTCGGCCAGCTTCGCGTTACACAGATTCCATACCTCTTCTGCGGTTTTGCCGTTCAGGACGCCGTGGTATCCGAAATATTTCTGTAATTCCAGATGGCTCCAGTGATACAGAGGGTTGCCGATGCTGCGTTCGAGGGTCTCTGCCCATTTCTGGAATTTTTCCCGGTCTGTGGAATCGCCGGTGATGTATTTTTCGTCGACACCGTTGGAGCGCATCAGACGCCATTTGTAGTGATCGCCGCCCAGCCATACCTACGTGATGGTCTCGAATTTACGATTTTCCGCGATCTCCTGAGGGTTGATGTGGCAGTGATAGTCCAGGATAGGAGCCGTTGCCGCGTAATTATGATAAAGATCTTGTGCTGTTTCCGTGCTGAGCAAAAAATTCTTGTCCATGAATTCTTTCATTTTTCTATTCCTTTCATGTTTTTGTATGCATTGTGATTCGCTGTTTATGGAATGCAATGACAGAGTCTTTTCTATGAGTCTTTTCCATAGAAAATGTTACCTCTGTCAGAGTGTCTGGAAGTATCGATAATATTGGATATAACCGATGTACTTCCAGATAGAGACTGATGCGGCAGTATTATTGTATCGTTAAAATGGTATATATTAAAACAGTATATATTCTGTTCTATCACACATATCCCATCAGACTTGGCAGCCACAGTGTAAATGCCGGGATGTAAGTTACCAGCAGCAGACCGATGAAGATGGCTACAAAGAAATACAATAGGAGATTAATTACCGTCTCGATCTTGACCTTTCCGACTTTTACACCGACAAAAAGTGTAGTTCCCACCGGTGGGGTGATGGTGCCGATACACAGGTTGTAAATCATCATGATACCGAAATGAATCGTGTTCATACCCAGGGCATTGCACACCGGGAGGAAGATTGGGGTGAAGATCAGGCAGGCCGGTGTCATGTCCATGAAGGTTCCTACAACCAGAAGGATGACATTGATAATGAGCAGAATAATATATTTGTTATCGGTCAGCCCAAGCAAAGCGGCGGAAATCGCATCCGGGATACCGGTAAATGCCATAACCCAGGACATGATGCCGGACATGCCAATGAGGAAAATGATGATACCGGTCATTTCTGCGGAATCCATGAAAATTTTCGGAAGATCCTTTATTTTGATGGATTTGTAGAAAAAGAGAGATAAGATCAGGCTGTATACAACGGCCACCACAGAGCCCTCTGTCGCGGTAAAGATACCGGGGATGATGCCGCCGATAACGATGACGATCAAAAGCAGGCAGGGAATCGCCTTGAAAGTGATTCTGCCTTTTTCTTTCCAGGACAGATGATCTTTGTTGACGTATCCTCTCCTTTTTCCCAGAACAAAGATGACGATCATGCATGCCAGACCCCAGACAAATCCGGGGATGTATCCGGCCATAAACAGTGCGGCAACCGAGGCTCCGCCACTGACAAGGGAGAAGGTAATCATAACGTTGCTCGGAGGAATCAGAAGCCCCGTTGGCGCGGAAGCGATATTCGCTGCTGCGGAGAAGTTTTTGTCATAGCCTTCCTCTTCTTCCACCGGACCGATGATGGAGCCCATGGCGGAAGCCGCTGCGGTACCGGAGCCGGAAATGGAGCCAAAGAGCATGTTGGCAACGACATTTGTCTGTGCCAGCGCGCCGGGAATCCGTCCCGTCAGAAGCTTGGCAAAGTTGATGAGCCGTATGGCGATGCCGCCTTTATTCATGATATTTCCGGCCAGAATAAAGAAGGGGATAGCCAGTAAGGAGAACACGGAGATGCCGGAAAAGATTCTCTGCGCACCGGTGATGACGACAACGTCCAGTGACATGATCGGCAGAATCGCGCAGAAAGACGATACGCCCAGAGCCACAGCAATCGGAACACCGGCAATCAGCATGATGACCAGTAAAATTAATATAATCAGACCACTTAATACTGCAATACTCATAGTATGATTCCTTTCTATTTTTTATTTGTCGTAGTAGAAGATGATACCTGGGCATCATCTGGTATCTCCAGTTGCTCTGGTTCCTCTGCAGGTTCGGGCATGACACCCTTTGCCTGAAAGATATCGATTAAGTTCAATACATTATAGAAGAGGATAATGACGCCGGCCACTGGGATGGCAGCGTAAACTACACCCATGGAGATTCCCAGGGAAGCGGTGATCTGTGTCATCGTGAGCTTGGTGATGCTGATGCCACCATATACAAGGATGACGGCCGTAAATATGAGTACGAGCGTCTCGATGGCAAGTTCCAGTATCATGCGTTTTGTCCCGGTCAGCTTATCTGCAACGAATCCCATTCGCATATGGTCTCTTTTGCCGAATACCAGCGCGGAAGAGAATAAAGCCATCCAGGTAAAACTGTAAGTCAGGAGTTCTTCCGATATGGTACTTGGGCTGTTAAAGAAATATCTTGTCACAATCTGGTAGGTGCCGATCACAACCATCGCCGCAAAAATAAATGCACATAGAAATCCTAAAACCGTATCAATGAACTTACGGACTTTTTTTAATCCTTCCATTTTAGTTGCCTCCTTCCGTATCCGATGCTTCCGCACTGGTGGTTGCCGTTTCCGTACCAATGGATTCGTTGATAGTCTGGATATGATCATAAAGATCGCGGATATTCTCGTTATCTTCCAACATCTCTTCCTGAAGGTCGGCAACTTTTGCCTTGAACAGATCAATGTTTACGTCAATAAACTCGACGCCCATGTCCGTCTCAGCAATTTCCTTTGCTTCTTCGATTTGTTCGTCCCAGTATTCCATCTCAACCTCTGTGGAGATGCGCGCTGCTTCCTGGAAGATGGCAAGTTCGTCGTCGCTTAAACCTTCCAGAAATTTCAGATTACCGATCAACATGTCCGGAATCATTTGATGTTTAGTGTAGGAATAATATTTGGCAACCTCGCCGTGCTTGTTATTCGTCAATGCCAATTCATTATTTTCCGCTCCATTGATCACGCCCTGTTGAATTGCCGTATAAACCTCGCCGAAGCTTAATGGAGAAGCCGCTGCACCGAAGGCCTGTACAAGGGATATACTTGCGGGGCTCTGCTGTACACGGATTTTCAAGCCTTTCATGTCATCGGGGGTTTCGATTTTTGTGGTAGCATAGACATTTCTTGTACCTGCGTTGTACCAGGTCAGTACCCGGAATCCGGCTTCATCAGTGGAGGCGTAAACCTGTTCCATGTAATCCGTATCCTGCATGGTAGCAAAGTAAGCTTCTTCGGATGTGAACAGATAAGGCATACTGAATATTTCATATACATCGGCAAAGGTTTCCAGGTTTGCCGTACCTGCGACAACGAAGTCGATGGCACCGGTCTGCGTCAACTCGATGGCCTTGGAAGCGGATCCGAGAATCTCATTGGGATAAATCTCCACTTCATACTTGTCGCCAAGATTTTCCTCAATGTACTCCTTGAAGGCCAGCAGACCCAGATGTTCTGGATGTGTCTCTGACTGTGCATGGGAAATACGGATAATACGTTTGCCTCCCGTAAAGGCGGTTCCACCGCTTGAGGAACAACCCGCCAGTCCAAGAAGCATGATCACGCATAGACTGACAGATAAAATAGGTTTGAGAGTTTTCATCATTTTCATTTTGTAAGTTCCTTTCTCTCGTGATTTTCTTTCATTTCACCAGGTTCGTCCGTATCCCACACATGCTACTACAGTGAAATGTAAGCCCTTACACTATTATTGTAAACAATAGTGGAATAGTTGTCAATAATTATTTAAATTTTATGAAATATGTATAAAAAATGCAAAATAAATTTTGGATTAATGAATTTTGATATACAATATAGACAATATATTTAACTAAAATTTTATTGAAAGCACTTTCAAACATGAGGGAACAGGGGGGGATGACTGATTATCGAAGGGAGTTTGTTCCAAATTGCATGGATGCCTGTGCCTGTACGCAGGAAATAGGAAAGGATTGACAATCTCCTCCTGGATGGAAGTAGACATGTCAATCCTTTTTTGTATAAGGTTTATCAAAATGTTCTTTATTCTATAGCAATGACTTTATGTCATATACTGCCTTGCTTATGTGTGTTGTGCAGTCAGCTAAAATGAATGAACCTAACCGATTTTATATTCTTCTTTCAATTGTCTACAGAAATCCTCATCTTCCGTTGCCTTTCTCATATCATCCAGCCGGTCATCCTTTATAAGAAATGAGAATAAAATCCGTGTGCTGCTTGAGCCCTGCGCAATGCCCTGTTCGATACCTTGTTCAATACCTTGTTCCATACCCTGCTTGATGCCGCGTTTATATTCCTGATTCATATCATCTTTGATCAACTGTCCGAGTCGTGTCATATATATAGCCTCCTTTACTTCGTTCAGATCATCCAGGTTTAAAAATTTGTCAGAAAATGCATACAGGATGGCAGTTGCATTTTCCGCTGACTTGGTTCTGTAATCTTTTAAATAATCAATGGATTTAAGGATAGCATCCTTTTTCCCTAATCCCTTCCCCATGATCGGGGTCATAGCAAGGCCAACAATATCTTCGTCGTTAAGTTCTTTCCTATCATAGATTTTCTGCTCAACTGCCTGAAATATCTTCAGGTTGTCATGCTTTTTCATATAAATCGGCCTTACCTCGTAGGTATAAAAACCACAGTCTAACGTAGGTGTTGTCCTCTGCATTGAGGTGTAGATCACATAAGTACACACTTTTTTCCGGTATTGTGGCTCATGACGGCTTCATAGGCATGAAACCGCCGTAGGTCCAGTTTTCCATTGCTGGTCGACTGGAATTCGATGTGGATATAGAATCCTTCTTTTGTCAGGAAAGTAAAATCCTGATATTTCTTTTCAATGGTTAAGTTTACCAGTTCCGTAGGGCCGGAGTCGATAAATATATAATTGATTCCCAATCGCTTTAGCATGTGATTGCGAAAATATTCCATGCCCATTTTTAAGATAGCATCCTCATGCTGGATATTTGACATAACCCGCTCCTTTCTGTGTGATGTTTTGTTAACAGTGTCTGGATGACTATCTTATGTATTTTTATGAAGAATTCTTTCGTGTTTCGACCTTATTCTTTTATTATAAAGTCAATAAAAGTATTTTTCAATGGGAAAATTTGGTGTAGATTGTTTTAAGCTACTTTAAAAATCTGTCGTGCATCTCTTTACGAGGGAACATTCCACAGGAATTTCTGTTTTCACAGCCTTTCCCTGCAAAAGATTCATCATGGTGTCGATGGTGATATTGCACAGCTTTTCCGGTGTATTATCGATGGAAGTCAGTTCTGGTTCGCAGCAGATGGCATATTCGGAATCATTATATCCGACAATGCACAGGTCTTCCGGAATGTTGAGTCCTTTGGCGTGCGCGTATTTTACGGCGCCGACAGCCAGGCCGTCATCGGTGGCCAGTACGCTGTCAAAGTTCAGGGCTTTTCGCACCAGAAGGATATCCCGTACATATTGCACCTGATTTTTCGCGTAAAGCTTTAAGTCTCCGAGAATCGGCATGCTGTGATCGCGAAGGGCTCGCTCATAACCGGCCATCTTTTGACTGGCGCTGTAGGAAGAGGAATCGGTGAGAAACAGGATGCGCTTCCGACCGGATTCGATTAATTTGGATGTCGCTTCATAGGTTGCTTCCTCGTCCATACTATAGACAGAGTAGATATTTTCCCCTTGAACGATCCCGTTGACTATAAAGACGGGGATGGTTTTTGCGGAATTTATTATATAATCCGTGGAATCATTTGCATTTCCATAACCGGCATAGGTGGAACCGACCATAACCAGAGCATCGATGCGTTTTTTCATGATGCGTTCCAGAGATTGTTCCTTTTTTTTCTGTTCATGGCCGCTGCAATACAAGATGCAGTCGTAATCATAGGAGCGGAGCCGATGCTCCAGAAAGGAGACGGCGCGGGCCATATAGATATCGGAGACATCCGGGCAGATGATGCCAATCGTTTTCATGGAATCCAGTCCCAGACCTCTGGCAAAAACATTCGGTGTGTAATTATTTTCTTCCATGACGCGGCGAACCTTTTCCTTCGTCTTTTCGCTGACGCGGGGACTGTCGTTCATCACCCTCGATACAGTGGCAATGGAAACTCCCGCCAATTTTGCTATATCATATATATTCATAATGTGAACCCCCTTACATTGTATAAACGAAACCTTCTGGCAGAAACCATTGAGGTAAATGCTTACATTTTATTCTTCTATTATATGTCAGATATGGGATGAAAAGCAACCGATTTCTTTTGTATTTTTCACTAATTTTCACGTAGTATTTTGTTGAAAGTGCCGATAATTAAATAATGGATTGACATTTTGTAAAAGATGGAATAATATGCGTGTAAGCACTTACATGTTTCGTATCCCACATAGCAAACATGAAAGGAAAACATCATGAAAGCATATCTAAGGATTCATCCGGATGATAATGTGGCGGTTGCTCTCACTTCGCTTGAACCAGGAACAGATGTTTCTGTGGATTCATCAGAGAAGGTCATCGCCCTCCGGGAACCTATTCCCCAGGGACATAAGTTTGCCCTGCATGATATTTCAAAAGGCTCACAGATTCGCAAGTACGGATATCCGATCGGCGTGGCAACGGAAGACATTCCGACCGGAAGCTGGGTGCATGTCCATAATATTCGTACCGGATTGGGGGATCTTCTAACCTATTCCTATGAAAAACAGAATACGGAGCTTCCGCAGACAGAGGAGCGGTATTTTCAGGGCTTTCGCCGTAGAGACGGACGTGTTGCCGTACGCAATGAGCTCTGGATTATTCCCACAGTCGGCTGCGTCAATAACATCGCTTCGGCCATCGAACGCAAAGCGCAGAAGCTGGTTGCGGGCACGATTGAGGCGGTAGCCGCCTTTCCTCATCCCTATGGATGTTCCCAGATGGGAGACGACCAGGAACACACTCGTCGGATTCTCGCCGACCTGATCAATCATCCCAATGCCGGCGGCGTTCTCGTCCTCGGACTTGGCTGCGAGAACAGCAACATCGATGTCCTGAAAAGCTATATCGGTGCGTATGACGAGCAGCGCGTGAGATTTCTCGTATGCCAGGAATCGGATGATGAGGTGGCCGATGCTCTGAAATTGCTGGAAGAGCTGGCGGACTATGCCGGCAAATTGACGCGGGAACCCATCAGTGTCAGTGAATTGGTCATTGGCATGAAATGTGGCGGAAGCGACGGATTGTCCGGTATCACGGCGAACCCGATGGTAGGCGCATTTTCTGATCTGCTTATTTCGAAGGGCGGAACCACGATTCTGACGGAAGTACCGGAAATGTTCGGCGCGGAAACGCAGCTCATGAATCGCTGTGAAAATGAGGAGCTGTTTGAGAAGACGGTGCATCTGATCAACGACTTTAAAGAGTATTTTCAGAGCCATAATCAGACGATCTACGAGAATCCTTCCCCGGGAAATAAAAAGGGCGGTATCTCCACTCTGGAGGATAAATCCATGGGCTGTACTCAGAAGTCCGGAACGGCTGCGGTTCGCGGTGTGCTCTCTTATGGAGAGCCAGTGAAGGAGAAGGGACTGAATCTGCTGAGTGCTCCGGGGAATGATCTGGTAGCGTCTACCGCATTGGCTGCGTCTGGCGCCCACATCGTTCTCTTTACGACAGGGCGGGGAACCCCATTTGCTTCTCCGGTGCCGACCGTGAAGATTTCGACCAATAACCGGCTTTCTGACAAAAAGAGCAATTGGATTGATTTTAACTGCGGCACTCTGGTGGAAGGCGGCACTTTGGGGGAACTGCGTGATCAACTTTTCGATTACGTTGTCGCTGTGGCTTCCGGAAAGCTGGTGAAGTCCGAGGAAGCAGGTTATCATGATATGGCTATCTTTAAGCAGGGCGTGACACTATGATGAAGAAGAAACGCGCAAAATCAAAGAGAGGATTGTGTATGCCATCTTTACTTAAAAGAATTTGATTCTATGAGAAAAATAAGTTCCGAGACAAGTTCATTGAAAGAATGTGAGGGATTTCTGTGATAGAACGAGACGCAATTGTGGAAAGTCTAAGCGTGAAGTTTATGAAAACATAGAGTTTATGAAAAAATATTAAATTTATGAAAATGAATTTGACAAAATCGGAACAACATGTGGGAGGTTTATATAATAATATGAGCATGATTCATGAAAAGATAGAAAAAGTATATGGGAATTATCCCGAAAAGGTATTGCAGTTCGGTGAGGGGAATTTTCTTCGTGCCTTTGTTGACTGGATGATCGACAAGGCCAATCGCGATGGCATTTATCAGGGAAGCATCGTCTTATGTCAGCCGATTGCTCAGGGGTTGAAGGATATGATCAACGCCCAGGATGGCATTTACACTCTTGCCATGCGAGGCGCGGAAAATGGGCAGGCAGTAGAAAATATCGAAGTGATTACATCGGTTTCTCGCTGTATCAATCCTTACGATAATTACGATGCCCTGATGGAGCTGGCGAAAAGCCCGGATCTGGAGGTGATTGTCTCCAATACAACGGAAGCCGGTATCGCTTACCATGCAGGGGACAAGCCGACAGATCGTCCGCCGGTGGCATTTCCTGCGAAGATTACAGCATTTTTATATGAGAGATATCAGGCTTTTTGTGGCGCGAAGGACAAGGGGCTGCTCTTCCTTCCGGTAGAGCTGATTGACAATAATGGGGAAGAATTGAAACGGATTGTTCTTCAATATGCGCAGGAATGGAACCTGGGAGAGGATTTTATCGGCTGGGTAGAAACGGCGAATGCATTTACCAGCACATTGGTGGACCGTATTGTGACCGGATATCCGCGGGATGAGATATCCTACTTCGAGGATAAGCTGGGGTACACGGATCATATTATCGATACCAGTGAATTGTTTAATCTCTGGGTCATCGAGGGAGACCGGAAATGGGCCGACAGACTCCCGGTGCATAAGACATCCGCGAACGTCATCTGGACGGACGACGTAAAACCATACAAGAAACGGAAGGTCCGCATCTTAAATGGGGCGCATACTTCTACAGTCCTCGCCGCTTATCTGGCCGGTTATGATATCGTCCGGGATTTCATGAATGACGAGGTAATTCGTACCTTTATGAATAACGTCATTTATAACGAGGTGATTCCGACCATCGATTTGCCGAAGGAGGAACTGGAATCCTTTGCGTCAGCGGTCAATGACCGTTTTGCGAACCCTTATATCAAGCATCGTATTCTTGATATTGCCCTCAATTCCTGCTCCAAGTTTAATGCCAGATGCCTGCCGACTCTCCTGGATTATACGGCAGAAAAAGGCAAGCTGCCAAAATACCTGACATTCTCTTTTGCCGCTTTTATCAAGTTCTATCAGGGCGAGAAGAAAGATGGTGTGTATACCGGAACCAGGAAAGATGGTACGGAATATCCGTTGCGCGATGATGCGGCTGTCATTGATTTTTTTGCTGATATCTGGAATACCGGGGACGCGGAGGCGGTGGCGCATGCTGTTCTTTCCCATACAGAATTCTGGACTGGATAACACCTGACGAAAGTAGAAGGACTGGAAAATGCCGTGGCAGGATATTTGAAAGAGATGGAGACGAGAGATATCAAGGATATCATGGCGGAATTGATTAATAAATGATTTTTCAGGAGAATGTAGGCTGACAAAAGAAAAAAGCTGGTTGTTCTGAACTTGTTTTCAGAAGCGATGAGAATAGATTCATTCTGGCCTGTTTATTGAAAGAAATGGAAATAGAATCACTCTGGACAGCTATTTGGAAACAATGAAAGTATGTTCATTAGAAGCTTATCGTTTGAATCAATAGAAGTTTGTTTATCATGAACTACTGTCCGAGACAAAGGAAAATTATCTGTTACACAAAATTGTCGATGACAGTAGAAAGGAGATATGTATGAATCTGAATTTAAAACCTGCTGGAGAATATACGTATGACGCCGTATCGCTGGGCGAGGTCATGCTCCGCTTAGATCCCGGTGAGGGACGTATTCGCACCGCGAGACAGTTCCGTGTCTGGGAAGGCGGCGGCGAATACAACGTGGTCCGTGGACTGCGCCGGTGCTTCGGCATGAAGACGGCCGTGATTACTGCCATCGCGGATAACGAGGTCGGCAAGCTGGTGGAGAACCTCATCCTCCAGGGCGGCGTGGACACTTCCCTGATCAAATGGATGCCGACGGACGGCATCGGACGGGTGTGCCGTAATGGCCTGAACTTCACCGAGAGAGGCTTCGGCATCCGTGGGGCTGTCGGCGCTTCGGACCGTTTCAATACGGCCATCTCCAAGGCGACACCGGAAGACCTGGACTTTGAATACATTTTTGGCGAGCTCGGCGTGCGCCGGCTGCACACCGGCGGCATCTACGCGGCTCTGTCGGAACAGGCCTGCGAGACCGTGCTGGCAGCCATCAAGACGGCGAAGAAATACGGCACCATCGTATCCTATGACCTGAACTACCGCCCGTCCATGTGGAGCGCCATCGGCGGACAGGCGAAAGCCCAGGAAGTCAATAAGGAGATCGCGCAGTACGTGGATGTGATGATCGGCAATGAAGAGGACTTCACGGCCTGCCTCGGCCTGGAGATCGAAGGGAACGATGAGAACCTAAAGAAGCTCAACATCGAAGGTTACAAGAAGATGATCAACAACGCGGTAAAGACCTATCCGAACTTTAAGGCGGTGGCGACGACCCTGCGTGAGGTGAAGACAGCTACGGTCAACGATTGGAGCGCCCTGTGCTGGGCTGGCGGCGAGATCTACAAGGCGAAAGACTATAAGGGTCTGGAGATCATGGACCGCGTGGGCGGCGGCGATTCCTTCGCGTCCGGCCTCATCTACGGCCTGATGCCCACTGGTGATGCCGAGACAGCCGTGAACTATGGGGCGGCCCACGGCGCGCTGGCGATGACCACGCCGGGCGATACGACCATGGCGAGCAAGAAGGAAGTGGAAGCCATCATGGGCGGCGCTGGCGCCAGAGTACAGCGGTAATAAGAAATAGGACAGAACAATCTGGACGGAACTGGCATGACATGGTAAGTCTGTTTGGATTTGGCCAGATTGAAAAAGAAACATTACGTCAGTAGTTGATACTGCCTGCGTATGCCTGTAAACCTTCAGGATGCGCAGGCAGGAGCAAAGGAGCGGAAAATAAATGAACGAAGTATTACAGAAATTTTATGACACCGGCATCATCCCGGTGGTCGTGTTAAATGACGCCAATGATGCGGAGCCTTTAGGGAAGGCTCTGGTGGAAGGTGGTCTGCCGGTGGCGGAAGTGACCTTCCGTACTGATGCAGCCGAGGAATCCATCCGCATCCTTGCGGAGAAATATCCGGACCTCCTGGTAGGCGCGGGCACCGTGCTCACCACAGAGCAGGTGGACCAGGCCGTGGCGGCCGGCGCGAAATTTATCGTCAGCCCTGGCCTCAACCCGAAGGTTGTGCAGTACTGCCTGGATAAGGGCATCACGGTGACACCAGGCGTGGTGACTCCCGGCGAGATCGAGAAAGCATTGGAATTAGGCCTGGAGGTTGTGAAGTTCTTCCCGGCAGAACCATCGGGCGGACTGCCGATGATCAAAGCGGTGGGCGCTGCCTACACGAAGCTGAAATTTATGCCGACCGGCGGCATCAATCCGAAGAACGTAGTGGAATACCTGAAATCGGATAAGATTCTCGCCTGTGGCGGAAGCTGGATGGTCAAAGGTGACCTGATTTCTGCAGGAGAATTCAACAAGATTACGGAGATGTGTAAGGAAGCGGCACAGATTGTGAAAGATATCCGGGGGTAAAAAATAAGGGGAGGCCCGGGGATATGTTTTTCTTAATTTGAGTATTCATTGAAAAAGGGGCTGTCGGGAAATGGATGGTCCTAGACAGGGAAGGCAGTGACCCGG
>JAJQDO010000215.1 GCA_021202175.1 Clostridiales bacterium
AGCGGAATATGAATATATTCGTAATTTCTGCGAGGAAAAGGGATGTGAATTTGCTCTGTCCGAGGTATGGGCGAAAGGTGGCGAAGGTGGAATCGCTCTTGCTGAAAAGGTTTTGGATACCCTTGAAAATAAAGAGAGCCAGTTTAAGGTTCTTTACCCGGATGACATGCCATTGAAAGAAAAGATTGAGACTGTCGCGAAAGAAATCTATGGCGCGGATGGTGTGAATTTTGAACCGGCTGCTGCTAAGATGCTCGATAAATTGACAGACCTTGGTTTTGGTAATCTGCCGGTTTGTATGGCAAAGACGCAGTATTCGCTTTCGGATGATCAGACGAAGCTTGGACGCCCGCAGGGATTCCATATTAATGTCCGTGATGTCTTTGTGAATGCTGGAGCAGGATTTGTTGTTGCCTTGACAGGGGAGATCATGACCATGCCGGGTCTGCCCAAGAAGCCGGCGGCTTTTGGCATTGATGTGGACGATAATGGAAAGATTACCGGACTGTTCTGATATGTTGAAATATGATATGCTGAAATATAAAAGCCGATTGCGTCACTCTGACGAGCTCCCGCAATCGCCACCAGTATTCGTAATCCGCTCATTTTCCTACGGAAAATAGCTACTTACTCATACTGGTTTCGTTCTCTAATGTTCAAACAGATGGACAAGCAAGTTTGCCTATCTGTTTGAACATTGAGAACGCTTTTATAGTAAATCCCGAAGATTTCTGTTTGTGGGAAACCTTCGGGATTTTCGTTTGTCTTTAAGTTATATTTTGATACTATTCTGCGTTTACATCCTCAAGACTCACCCAGATAGCCGGTTTGATAGAAAACTTGT
Source organism: Clostridiales bacterium (assembly GCA_021202175.1). Taxonomy (GTDB): domain Bacteria; phylum Bacillota; class Clostridia; order Lachnospirales; family Lachnospiraceae; genus Anaerobutyricum. Next base: position 845 of record JAJQDO010000215.1, read on the forward strand.
CACTGGTATAATCATATCCAAAGGTCATTACTGTCTTATCCTTGTAGACATAGCACATGGAATCCTCTGTTATGCCGGGAGTTCGCAGCCACCAGCAGGTTTCTGTGCCATGGAGAACGTCATAATATGTTTCCGCTTCTTTGGCGCTGAGAAGGAAAACCTGGTCAACAGTATCGTTGCCGGCGGAAGTGCCATAAACGGGATTCGCCTCTGCCACGACAGTCGTCTCACAGATGGCGTTGATTTCCGCTTCCAGGAAGTTTTCTTCCAAGAAAGTGGTGTTTAACCAGGTTCTTACGGAAGAAGTCTCCCATGTACAGGCTTCTTCTGACGAATCAGTGCTGTCAAGGAAAAGAACGTCTGTGATGAAACTGTCTTTGATTAGAAGAACTCTATCATCCTCTTTGTCAAGAATACGCCAGTCCATGTCAGCAAAAGTGACCTTGGTGCTTAAATCCTTTTCCGAGAGCTTCTTCTGTTCTAAAGCGAGAAGACGTTCTTCGCTGTCTTTATATTCTAATTCGGCCAGAGCACGAAATCCGTTGTAGGCGGTAGTAAACTTATCCTCGTCAGCAGCTTCGATGGAAGCCAGATAGCGGTGCTCCTCATATTGTTCCAAAGCAGCTTCAGAACCATTCATAGTATATACCCGCTGATATGCCTTCCATGCGCCAGCGTGATCGCCGGTTACGGAATAGAATATGCCCAGACATTGCCGAAAGGCTGCCGTTCTTGTAAAAGCCAGCAGTGCGACAATGGCCGCGATAAAGCAGATACTTATAATCAGGCTATGCCTCTTCATCTTAGCGGCAGTCTCTTCTGCCTTCTCCCTGCAATAAATCGCCTGCTGTTCGGAATCTTCACAGTGGCTTAGCTGTTCATATAATTCTTTGGATACTCTTCGCTGAGGAATCTTATGTGTCACTTCATGTTTGTGTATCCGCTCAAAAATGTTTTGGGCTGAGTAATAATCTGTTGGTGTTTTTGCTCTGTCCCGTACTTCACAAGCTTCCTTGTAAAGGGATATCTTCCCCTCGGCTCGTGCAAGGTATTTCTTTTGGCGCAGTTCCTTGAGTAAAGGCCAAACCTTGATGTATGGACGGGCAAGGTGCAGATATTTGATGGCTCTCTGGTAATATTTATCTTTATCTTCGAACTGGTTCATGTGCTCGGCAATGTTAATATATCGAAGAGCCGTATTATAATTCTGATTGGCAATCTCTTCCGGAGTTAGATCTTCGTCAGAGACTTCTTCAAGCTGAATATCTATTGCTTCATCATTTCTCATGGGAAAGTCCTTCCTTCCTCTTAAAGTGTAGTGAACTATCCACTGTATAAAGTCAGTGGGATTGCGCTCACTTTATTCAAGTTATATTACCATTTTTTTAGCTTGAATACAAGTCCTGCTTTTGGGATTCCAGAGTTTAATATGGTCGCATGGTTATCTAATAGATAAGTCAGGTTAAGATGGAAGAATAATCGCTTTTATACAAAAATATTCGAGCGCAGCACGAAAGTAGTCGTCAGGTTGCGCCCGAATCTTAGCTTACAATATATTTATGTTAAAACTGTTTTTATAACTGCGGGCCAGCGCTGACAAGTGCTTTGCCGTGTTCATTTCCTTCATATTTCTTGAAGTTCTTGATGAAACGTCCTGCCAGGTCCTGTGCTTTTGTCTCCCATTCAGAAGCATCAGCATAAGTATCACGAGGATCCAGAATACCGGAATCAACGCCTGGAAGTTCGGTCGGAACTTCAAAGTTGAAGTATGGGATCTGCTTGGTCGGTGCGTTCAAAATAGAGCCGTCAAGGATGGCATCGATGATACCTCTGGTGTCGCGGATGGAGATACGTTTTCCAGTACCGTTCCAGCCGGTATTCACCAGGAATGCCTTCGCACCGCTCATTTCCATTCTCTTAACCAGTTCGTCTGCATATTTGGTAGGATGCAGTTCCAGGAATGCCTGTCCGAAGCACGCGGAGAAGGTAGGAGTTGGTTCGGTGATACCACGCTCTGTTCCAGCAAGCTTTGCTGTAAATCCGGACAGGAAATAATATTTCGTCTGTTCCGGTGTCAGAATGGATACTGGAGGAAGTACTCCAAATGCGTCTGCAGAAAGGAAGATAACCTTTGTTGCTGCAGGAGCGGCGGAAATCGGGCACACAATATTCTGAATGTGATCCAGAGGATAAGAAACACGAGTGTTCTCTGTCACGCTCTTATCTGCGAAATCAATCTTTCCATCTTCATCTAATGTTACGTTCTCAAGAAGAGCGTCACGTTTGATCGCGTTGTAGATATCCGGTTCGGATTCTTTGTCAAGGTTGATAACTTTTGCATAGCAGCCGCCTTCGAAGTTGAAGACACCATTGTCATCCCAGCCGTGTTCGTCATCGCCGATCAGGAGACGTTTCGGGTCTGTAGACAATGTAGTTTTTCCTGTTCCGGAAAGGCCAAAGAAGATAGCGGTGTTCTCGCCATTCATATCTGTGTTAGCGGAGCAGTGCATCGCAGCGATGCCCTTTAATGGAAGGTAATAGTTCATCATGGAGAACATACCTTTCTTCATCTCACCGCCGTACCAGGTATTGATGATCACCTGCTCACGGCTTGTGATGTTGAAGACAATGGCTGTTTCGGAATTCAGTCCCAGTTCTTTGTAATTTTTCACTTTTGCTTTGGAAGCGTTGTAAATTACGAAATCCGGTTCAAAGTTTGCAAGTTCCTCTTCCGTAGGCATGATGAACATATTTTCTACAAAATGTGCCTGCCATGCAACCTCCATAATAAAACGGATTGCCATGCGGGAATCTTTGTTCGCGCCACAGAAAGCGTCTACTACGAAAAGTCTCTTATCAGAAAGCTCATCAATAGCGATATCTTTTACTGCAGCCCATGTCTCTTCGCTGGCCGGATGATTATCATTCTTATACTCATCAGAGGTCCACCATACAGTGTCCTTTGAATTCTCGTCCATGACGATAAATTTGTCCTGAGGAGAACGGCCGGTGTAAATACCTGTCATAACGTTAACTGCGCCCAGCTCGCTAACCTGACCTTTTTCATAACCTTCCAGACCCGGTTTGGTCTCCTCTTCGTATAACATATCCAGAGAAGGATTATATACGACTTCTGTTGTTCCTGTAATACCGTACTTACTCAAATCAAGATTTGCCATGTTCGATTCTCCTTTCCACGATTCGTGAATTATGTTTATGTGAAATTCTTATCATCAAAAAATTTGATAAAGTCGTGCTCACATAATCCTAAAAAGATACACTTTTATCGATGTATTATTTTACAGGATAATACATCTAAAGTCAACAAGAACGATTTGAAAGATTGTTTCTGAAAAAATGCACCAATTTCGACGTTTTTATCAATTTCTAAAAAAAATGATTGTTGTATTTGGGCATTTTGTATATAAATAGATATAGTAATGTTTGTTAAATAAAAAACAGCTGTCAAAAATGACAGCTATTTTCACGAATATTTATTATATGATTTTTTCTTAAATCTGATTTATCCTCGTTCTTCCAGGAAAGCGTCGATGACTTCTTTCGTTGGCAGAGATGGCTGCGCGCCAAGGTACTGCACGGAAATAGCAGCGGCCGCGCTCGCGTATCTTGCGGAAGCGATGATATCGCCGGTTTCCGCATACTGTTTTACGAGAACGCCGGTAAAGCAGTCGCCGGCTGCAGTCGGATCGACAGATTCTACCTTGAAAGTTGGAACCATCTGGCTGATGCCTTCGCCATAGATAAAGGAACCCTTATCTCCCATCTTCAGAACGACATATTTACATGCAGAGCGTTCCTGAAGGATTTTGGAAGCGGCAACACAGGTGTCATCATCCACTGGAAGAATGCCCACGAGAGCTTCGGTTTCCGTTTCATTAGGAGAAAGAATCGTGATATTTTTAAATCGTTCCAGAGGGTATTCCTGAGCGGGTCCTGCATCCAGGCAAGTGATCATGCCGCGCTCTCTTGCCAGTTCAAAAGCATGGACGTTCGTTTCCAGTGGAGTCTCAAGCTGCATCATCAAAGCGTCATATTCCTTACCTTCAAAAGCGGCGTCCACGGACTGTGGGGTGGTGTCATTATTCGCGCCGGTATAGATGGCGATACGGTTCATGCCATCTTCTTCCAGCATAATTACTGCCATTCCTGTATTGGCACCCTCTTTCAGGGTCAGATTCGATACGTCGATACCAACATCTTTTAACATGCCGATCAAAGCTTCTCCGTTAGCATCTTGTCCTAACGTGCCGCATACGGACACCTCAGCACCGGCCTTTGCGGCTGCCACCGCGGAATTACTGCCTTTTCCACCGCCAGCGTTGGAATATGTAGTCCCGAGGATGCTTTCACTGGGATGGGGAACCCGGGGCATCTGTAAGATCAGATCCATCATGATACTGCCTGCCATCAAAATTTTTGCTGCCATAATCAATTCTCCTCCTTTGATTCATGGTGAGTGTTACATTGTTTTACAGTGTTCATTATATTTTCTACACAAAAACTATGGAATCTGTGTTGCAGCTATAATGAGCCGCATATAAGAAAATGTACAGATATAAATCTTTATATCGATATATTATAAAAATAAAGGTGTGTTGTCAAGTTAGACAAAAAATACATATAAAATTTTTGATAAATAGTTAGTATTTAAAAATCAGAATTATTATATATGTATATTATACATAATAAAATGTATTTGTAATTGGTATTTTTGTGTGATATTATCATTATATGAGGGAACCATCAGAAAAGTGTTCTGTACATAGGAGGAAAATGTGAATATGAAAAAAATGGGAAAGTATGCCATCATTTTATGGGGAGTATTGTTATGTTGTTTTATCTTTTCCATGAATGTGAGAGCAAAATCAGCTGTGGGGATAAAGTGTGAGACATCTGTGAGTCTGGAAGAGTATGATCAGGAAGGTGACCAGCTGGAAATTATGCTTGACAGAATGAAAAAGTCAGATTTTTACTTATATTCCGCAAGCCTGAGTTCGAATAAGATCTCTGTTTCTGTAACTATTCCTTCCGGCGCGACTTATGTTCAGGTGGAACTTTGCGACAGGAACGGAAAACACATCGCCTACGATGAGGCGAGGGTTTACGCGAATTTTCAGGGTGTGAAAAATAATACGGTTTATCTCTACCGGGCCAGGGCATTGAAGAGAAAGAAGAATGCCGCGACCGGCCAGTTTGAAAGCACCTATGGACAGTGGTCGAAATACAGGGCTTTTGTGAAGGTGAAGTGCAAATCCGTAGATAGTAACGAATCGGGAAAGAATAAGGAGATTACGTTTAAGGTTCCTAAAATAAAGGGTGTGAAAAGTTTTACTCTTTCGATGTCAAAGAAGCGTGATAAGAATTATGTGAAGATAAAGACAGTAAAGCCCGGCGCAAAGGTTACTGTGAGCACATTTAAGAACAAAAAACTGAAGCGTTCAAAAACTTATTACATCAAGGTGACGCCGAATCTGAAGAAGAATGTAGACAGTGATATGACAGGGATTGTGATTGTATGATAAACTCGTTTTATTGATAAATAAAAGAGATTGCATGTTGATGGAAGGGCATGTAATCTCTTTTATTTTTTGTAACTGTGTGTAAAATTTGATAATATTTATTGAGGTGACTTATTTTTTTAGGGTGCTGTTAATGGTGTTATGAGGAATAATTATTTATCATATTCCAAGTACGCGCCCTTCATAGGGGAAGCGGCCAGATCCGAGAACAGGCGAAGTACGCCTCGCTGATATTTTACTGGTTTTGGCTGCCAGTTCTTTTTCCGCTCGGCTAATATGGCATCGATTTCTTCTGGAGTTTTTCGCTTTCCTTTCACGCCGACAATCTCCAGAATACGCTCGCGGACATCCAGCTGAATGAGATCGCCTTCTTCCACCAAAGCGATGGGACCGCCGTCTTGTGCTTCCGGACTGCAGTGTCCGATGACCGGGCCGGTAGAAGCGCCGGAGAAACGCCCGTCAGTGATCAGGGCGATGCTCTTTCCCAGTTCTTTATCTGAGGAGATGGCTTCGGATGTATAGAACATTTCCGGCATGCCGGAACCTTTTGGGCCTTCATAGCGGATAAATACCGCATCGCCAGGCTGTACCTTGTGATGAAGCACCGCATCGATGCATTCTTCTTCCGAGTCGAATGGACGGGCATTCAAAACTGCGGAGAACATTTCTTTCGGGCAGGCCGTATGTTTGATTACCGCACCTTCGGGAGCCAGATTACCCTTCAGGACGGCGATAGAACCGTCAGTTTCGATCGCCTTGTCGAAAGGACGGATGATATCTTCTTTGGTAATCTGTGTACTGTATTTCTCGTTGGCTTTATCCAGCCATTTCTGACATCTTTCATAAAATCCGTTTTGTTTCAGTTCATCGAGATTCTCTCCTAAGGTTTTTCCGGTGATGGTCATGGCGTCCAGATGGAGAACGCTCTTGATTTCTTCCATGATGGCCGGAACCCCGCCTACATAGTAGAAGAACTCTGCCGGCCAGCGTCCTGCCGGACGGATATCGAGCAGGTAATGTGCTCCTCGATGGAGACGGTCGAAGGTATCTCCGGTGATTTCTATGCCGAATTCATGGGCAATGGCCGGGATATGTAACAGGCAGTTCGTAGAACCGGAAATGGCTGCATGCACCATGATGGCATTTTTGAAACTGTCCATTGTTACGATATCGGAGGGGCGCATGTTTTCCATGGTGGCAAGTTTCACCGCCTGTTCTCCCGCACGACGAGCATAATCAAGCAGGTCCGGACTGGTGGCTGGAAGCAGAGCACTGCCTGGAAGAGCTAGTCCAAGTGCCTCGGCCATAATCTGCATGGTGGAAGCCGTACCGATGAAGGAACAGGCACCACAGCTCGGGCAGGCGTTGCATTTTGCCCAGTTCAGCTTATCTTCATCGATTTCTCCTCGTTCGTACATGGCGGAATACATTCCCAGCTGTTCTAATGTCAGCATTTCTGGTCCCGCGGCCATCGTGCCGCCGGTCATGACAACGGATGGAATATTGACACGAGCCAATCCCATCAGGTTTCCTGGCATACCCTTATCACAACTTGCCATGAAAACACCTGCGTCAAAAGGTGTAGCGTTGGCCTGAATCTCAATCATATTCGCAATCATTTCCCGACTTGCCAGAGAAAAATTAATACCGTCGGTTCCCTGGCTTTCGCCGTCGCATATATCAGTACAAAAATATCTTGCGCCATGGCCACCGGCTGCGTCGATGCCTTCTCTGGCTGCCGCAACTAGTTGGTCCAGATGTCCGGATCCTGGGTGGCTGTCGCCAAATGTACTTTCTATAAATATCTGTGGTTTGGAAAGATCTTCCGGATTCCATCCGGTACCAATGCGAAGCGGGTCGACTTCCGGTGCTAATTTACGTAATTTTTGACTATTTAATTCCATTTAATACTCCTCCTGATTTTAATTTTAATCATGATATCAATAATTCTTATCATCATAATTCAGAAAAAGTCGGCTAATAAAATATGTGAAAAAACTTTTTGCACAGTATTCTATAGTGTTGAAAAGAATTTCGTCCGCATTTACATCCGTATTTACATAAAATCACTGTTGGTGATCATGCCGGTTGGCAATCGTGTATACCTTCTGATGATTATGATGATTTTGTTTTATTTTCTGCCTTGCTTTTTATTGTGTTATCTTGTTTCTGCTTTGTTTCTAAAGTGGATTATTCTGCTTGTTCTTTCTCGCGCTTGATACGAATCAGTCGCTGCCTGTTGTAATTAAGATGCATATTCATCTCACTTTTGGCTCCAATCATATCACCTTCCAGGATGGCATTTGTGATTCCCCTGTGGGTTTCGATTGTTTCTTTTTGCAGCGAGCGAAAAGTAAGATTACCAAAAGAAAAGACAGCGGTTTGGATGAGTGGAATCAGAGTTTCTACGACTCGATTCCGGCTGCATTTTGCTATATGGGTATGAAATTCGGTATCTGCTTTCAGATGATTTTCACCGGCCAGATACAGTCGCTCCACTTCATCACAGAGCTCAACCAGACGTATCTTTTCTTCTTCCGTCGCGTTCTGGCAGGCTAAACTTGCAATATCCGGTTCAATCATCAGACGTACTTCAAAAAGTTCCAGGGCGAGCTGATATTGATCACTGAATCTGGAAAGTCCCAATAGGTCTTCTTCAATGGAACAGCGCCGGATAACATAGGTCCCGGATCCCTGTTTTACCTCCAGAACACCTTTAGATACAAGGCTTTTTACTGCTTCACGAACCGTGCTTCTTCCTACTCCAAATCGTTCAGTCAGTACTGACTCGCTGGGGAGTTTTTGTCCAACATCGATTTCTTTTTCTGTTATAAGGGTCATGATTTTATCTTCGACCTGTGAACCCAGTAATTTTTTTTCAATTTGTTCGAATTGATTCATAAAGCACGATTCCTCCTGTCATGTATGTTTATTTATAATAACATTTTGTGTATATATTTCATTCGAAAATTTGATAGACTGATATGATGTGAATCAAATATTTCTGTGCGTAATTATACACCCATCTTTTTGGACTGTCTAGCAGACTGGATTTTGTTATTGTCATTATACATGGACAGTTAAGGAAATTGTTATGTATTTAGAACGATATCCGCCTCCTTGTTTGTGAGTGTGTTGATTTTTTGGGAATTTCGGCAATTGTTTTGGAAATAAATGATATACCATGGCATCGGATGAGAATGCTTTGTTGGATGAGAGTGCTTAGGTATATAAAATGGTCAGATGTTTTAAAATTGTGTTGCCGACTCGCCATTTATGTATTTCTTTTGCCGATCTGTTTTTGATTCTATCACAAAACATCAGATGTTTTCAATTATTAGTTCTTCCAAAAAGGGAATTATGTATTTGTTCAATATATACAAAAAGAAAAATTGATTGATTTCGCATTTCTTTCCATATAAATGTGTTTTTTAACAAAAATTTAAAAATAGAATTTGATAAGAAATATAGTATTTGTGCACAATTTTTACCATGATTTTCTGTGCATGGTTCCAATTTTATGAAATTCGGTCAATTTATTATTGACGAGAAAACATCAGACGTGTTATTGTGTTTACGGATGAGAAAACGACTTCCATCCGCTGGGTAAGGACAGCTGGAAATGGAAAATAATTTAGTTAATTTGACGTCAATTTTCTAGAAAAAAACAAAAAACATCAGATGAATATTTGGAGGTAAAGTATGTTAATTCTTGTTTTTATTATTTCGATTGCAGTCCTTTTGTTCTGTATTATGAAGCTTAAGCTGAATCCATTCGTGGCCATTTTGACAGTAGCGATTTTAACCGGTATCGCCACAGGAATGCCCCTGGCGACGCAAACTTTAGAGGATGGCACAGAAGTACTTGGTATCGGTACAGTGATTCAGAACAATTTCGGTTCCACTCTGGGCAGTATCGGCATGGTGACAGGTCTTGGCGTCATGCTGGGACTGTTCATGTATGAGTCCGGTGGGATTAATAATATTTGTAACGCGATTTTGAAGGCCCTTGGAGCAAATCGTTCCCAGTATGCGGTTGCTGTCGCAGGATTTATTACCGGCATTCCGGTTTTTGGAGACGTTGTTTACATTATGTTTGCTCCGATGCTTCGTGCACTTTCTAAGAAAACACATTATTCTATGGCGGCCTACGCGGGAGCGCTTGCTGTAGCGACGACCTGTACATTTGCTCTGGTTCTTCCTACCGCGCCACCGTTAGCAGTGGCAGCGAACATGGATATTAATGTCGGTCTCTTCTTTCCCTATGCTTTAATTGCGGCATTTTTCGGAATGTTCATGGGTGGTATCGTCTATGGCGGCATTATTAATAAAATGGACCGGAAATCCGGGAAAACCTGGGATTTTTCTGACCTCGAAGAAAATGCGGTTGAGGAAGATACGTCGAATACGATGAGCGGGTTGAAAGCAATGAGTATCCTGCTTGTTCCAATTATATTGATTCTTCTGGGAAGTTTCTCCTCCTTTTTCTTAAGCGAAGGTATGGTTCTCTCTGTTTTGAACTTTTTTGGTGATAAAAATATCGCCATGTTGATCGGCGTACTTTATGGTGCGTTCATTTCCCGCAAATATCTGAAACGTTCCATTACGGAAGTTATGGCGGAAAGTGCAGACAGTGTCGGTATGATTCTGTTGATCACGGGCGCCGGCGGTGCTTATGGTGGTATATTAAAGGCTTGCGGCATTGCTGATGTTATAACAGACACGCTGCTTGGTTTCCATATGCCTGTCCTAGTGATGTGTTTTGTGATTTCGCAGGTGCTTCGCTGCGCAACAGGTTCCACCACGACCGCGCTTACGACGACATCCGCTATCGTGGCCAATGTGGCGACCACGGCTGGTGTTTCTCCGATTCTTTGCGCGATTGCTGTATGTGCCGGTGGTATCGGATTATCCCTGCCGAATGATTCCAGATTCTGGGCTATCAACCGTTTTTTCCATATTGATTTGAATGATACCTTCCGTGGATGGACATTTGGAGGTTTTGCGGCCGGTTTATCAATTTTGGTATTTGTTTGTATCCTGAGTTTGTTCCAAAATGTACTTCCGGGACTCATGTAACGCAAACGCGATGATTGACTGACATCTGTCATAAAAACATGCATATGGTCACATAGAATCTGTAAATGGCGGCATCTGTGGTCATCGAAGGAAAAACAGTATGAGGCTGCATGTGATTGAATAAGGAGCTGAAAATATTATGAACGAAGTATTACAGAAATTTTATGACACCGGCATCAACCCGAAGAACGTGGTGGATTATCTCAAATCGGACAAGATCCTCGCCTGCGGCGGGAGCTGGATGGTAAAAGGCGACCTCATCTTAGCGGGTGAATTTGATAAGATTACGGAGATGTGCAGAGAAGCCGCACAGATTGTAAAGAATACCAGAGGATAAAATAATTTATATCTGGTAAATATAGTAGTCAGATTGTGTTACACTTTTCTAGGAGTATCGAGTGCAATTGTGGTTTATTAATAATACTCGATAGGAGGACATCTATGGAACATTTTAATCCGTTATTGCAGAACAATGAACCAGGGAAGAAATTTTTTACCATCGGCGAGATTATGCTTCGTTTGAGCCCGCCAAACTATGAGAAGCTGCGGATGGCAAGCAGTTTTGACGCCAGCTATGGAGGTAGTGAGGCAAATATTGCCCTGGCCTTGGCAAACCTGGGCGTTGACAGTACCTTTTTTACCGTGGTGCCGAACAATAGTCTTGGAAAAAGTGCTGTCCGTATGCTGCGAAGCAATGATGTGCATTGCACGCCGGTCATTCTGAGTACACCGGAGGAGACGCCGACGCATCGACTCGGTACTTATTATCTGGAAACCGGTTACGGCATTCGCTCCAGCAAGGTTACTTATGACCGGAAAAACAGCGCGTTTACGGAATATGACTATGAGAATGTGGATTTTCACATGATGTTTGAAGGTTCTGATTGGCTGCATTTAAGCGGGATTACACCGGCACTCAATGAAAATTGCAGGAAGATGACCATGAAAGCGCTTGTGACGGCAAAGGAATTAGGCATGACGGTCAGCTTTGACGGCAATTTCCGCAGCACTTTATGGACGTGGGAGGAAGCAAGAGATTTCTGTACGGAGTGTCTGCCGTATATCGATGTTTTGTTTGGCATCGAGCCTTATCATCTCTGGAAAAATGAAGAAGACCACAGCCAGGGCGATTATAAAGACGGCGTGCCGTTGCAGCCTTCTTATGAGGAGCAGGATGAGATTTTTCAGGCTTTTGTCAGGAAATATCCTAATATTAAATGTATCGCTCGTCATGTCCGCTATGCGCACAGCGGCAGCGAGAACAGCCTGAAGGCTTTTATGTGGTATGAGGGACATACGTTTGAGAGCCGTCTGTTGACTTTTAATATCCTCGATCGTGTTGGTGGTGGCGATGCGTTTGCCAGTGGTCTAATTTATGCGATGATGCATGATTATCGTCCAATGGATATCGTGAACTTTGCCGTGGCGAGTAGCGCGATTAAACATACGATTCGTGGTGATGCGAATATCACGGATGACGCGCAAACTATTCAGAATCTGATGAATATGAGTTACGATATCAAGAGATAAATTTTTGATTAAAAACAATTACATTTCATAGGGACTGCACATTGGGGATTTTTATTTACGGAAAAGTCGCCAAAAGTGGATTTTTGTGTTATAATGTCAGAGATATGATAACAAGATAGCAGTATAGCTTTTGTTGCACTATTTGATAAACAGGATAAGGGATGATTATGAACGATAAGTTAATGGATAAGATTAATATTATATTGTATTATATATTGGCTCCGATTCTGGTGCTGGAATTTCTGCTGTCGGATATGGGCATCATAAACTTTACGGCGATTCTGTTTGGAGTCTCGCTGGCAGTGTTGTTTATTTTTATTGCGATTGTATTATTCTATAAAAGAAAGAATCCGGATTATGAATTTAAGGCCAATGAAATGTATACCCGGGTTCTGGTTGTAGCTATTTTGTTAGAGTGCTTTTATAATGCCGGTTTTTTTAATTTTTAACATTTTGATGTGATTTTTAAATTATTTTCTCTTAGTCTGAAATAACAAGGTTACCATAATAAAAGATAGATTCTATTCAGCGGGTTTGGCTTTTTCGGCCAGACCCGCATTTTATTTCAGATTCTCATCTTTTATATCAAAAACTATTTTATTTCTGACTCGTTTTATCTTTCGGCTCAAAGTTCATGCTTTCTTATTTTCCTGTCATGCATGACATTACCTGCTCTTCCAACAGTGCAAAAGGACAGGAACCTGTGTCAAGCACAGCCTCGTGATATTTGTAAACATCAAACTGTTCTCCTAACTCATTTTCCATGGAAGCGCGGAGATTCTCCAGTTCATAATATCCGATGCTGTAGGACAGGTAAGTCGTCGGGTTTTCTATCACATATTCATAAAGAGCATCCGCGTTTTCCTGTGTGATGCCGTAGGCATCAAGATACGCAGCCAGATTGTCTCTGGTATAATTCTCATAATTGACGTATAAATCACTTAGAGAGGATAAAGATAAGGAAATGATATCGTTGTCGCGGTATAGAGTGCGTAATAATTCTGTTGTTTCATCATCCGTGTCTTCAAATTCCAGATATTCATAGCTATAAATCTGTGCGTAGGTCCCCCAGCCTTCGTCGTAGCCGTCGCAACGAAGAAGATAGCGGATCGATTCCGGGTTCGTGCTCATGTAATAGTTGGTCTGATAGAGATGTCCTGGGTAGCCCTCATGAGCCAGGGTAGAAAAAATGTCCTGCCTGTTTACGCGGTATGTATTAATGTAGATGACATTGTCGCCTGTGCTGTCGATGGGTGGAACCAGATAAAAGGCACTGGCGGAGGTGGAAGATAATCCATCCGGGATTTCTTTTAGTGTGTAGGAGATATCCGACAGTTTTGGAAAATCTTTCTGAATGACATTTTCCAGTGTCGTCAGAATCTCCTGAGCATCGGTTAAGGCAGGCACGGAAGTCAGATAGTCAGTATAGAGGTCCGGATGTTCTTCTGTCATGGCAGTAAGCTCGGCGACGGCCGTCTCCAGCTGTTTTTCCAGGACATAGATACATCCTTCCGGAGACATGGAAGTGCCGACATTGGCAGAGAGCAGAAGCTTATAGTAGGCCTTGCCATTATCATATTGGCAGAGACGTTCGGTATCCGTTCCGGTTCCCAGATATTCTTCGAGGGATGATTGCAGGGATTCGTAAGCGGGAAGAACAACCTGGCGGACCAAAGTGCGGTTATTATTGATATAGGTCGTTTTCTGATCATTTCCCAGGTCGGACATTTCTTCGATTTTCGTTTCAAAGGAACTGACCAGAAGATTTTCACCCTCCTCATTGGCTAAAAATTGCGTGATCTGGTCGATGGTATTTTCGATGACAAAGTCTGGACTGACAATTCTTGCCTGACGCCGTTCCGCTTCAAAGGACAGAATCTGTTCGAAAAGATCTGGAACCTGATTTAGCAGAGAAAGATATGTTTTTATATCATTTTCATCATGAAAATAATATTCAGAGAGAGTGACGGGAATTTGAGATTGCAGTCCATTTGTTCCCAGAAGAGAAGAATATAAGATATATTCTTCGGAAGCGATCACATTTTCCAGAGACGTTGCAAATATCGTCCAGGTTAACTGATCTTCTTTTGACAGATTATCGTATTCAAATTGTTGAATCTCTGTGAGAAGCTCCGCCGCCCGCTCGCAGTTTTCCTGTTGTGCCTTTACGGAATAATCTCCGTAGGAGGGAGAATCGTTTTCGGAAAGTCCATAGGCGGAAGGGTCCGAAAGTTTGAAATGTAAAGTGATGGTGTCTGCGGATACATATTCCTTAAAACAGGATTCCAAAAAGGATTTAAAATCCGTTTCTGTATTCTGCGTTGATATGGATGAGTCGGAACAGGCTGTGAAAAAGAATGCGGCAGAAAGAAGAATCAGGAAGAAGATAAAGTGTTTGCAATGTTTGGCTGTCATTTTTTATATCTCCCTTCATGTTGTTTTTATGTGGAATACCTTGTTGAAAATATGGCTTAGCGATATAAAAATACCATTCGAAAGTTCTTTTTTAATATTATACTATGTTTTTATCGCGAAATGAATGAATTTTTCAGTATTTTACCCATAGACGAACTTGGATGTTTATTCTATAATAAAAAAATACGCTTTATATGTTATGATACAAGGGACAAAGGGTCAAAAATCGAATGCTTGCATCCGTAATATGATATCTTTTGTCGCGTAAATCATGTTATATCATAATGATGCATTTTTGCGTGGTTGCAAATAAACATAATGCAGAAGACGGTTTGAACCTCGTGTAGCGGATGGAAAAGTTCAAACCGTGGTTATTGGTCATAGCGTGACCAGTTGTAAATACGATTAGGGGATGCCAGTGGATGCTGGCACGTATTGGATGGAACAGGAGGCAGAGATGAGCAAGAAACCATATTATATAACGACAGCGATTGCGTACACATCGGGAAAACCACATATCGGAAATACCTATGAGATCGTGTTGGCCGACGCGATTGCAAGGTTTAAGAGGAAAGAGGGATATGACGTCCGTTTTCAGACTGGTACGGATGAACATGGACAAAAGATTGAGTTAAAGGCCCAGGAAGCCGGAGTAACGCCGAAGGAATTTGTGGATCAGACGGCCGGTGAGATCAAACGGATCTGGGATATGATGAATACTTCTTATGACCGATTTATTCGTACTACCGATGAAGACCATGAAAAAATGGTGCAGAAGATTTTCAGGAAGCTCTATGACCAGGGCGACATTTATAAGGGATACTATGAAGGCATGTATTGTACGCCTTGCGAATCTTTCTTTACAGAGTCTCAGCTTGTTGACGGCAAATGTCCCGATTGCGGACGTCCCTGCCAGCCGGCAAAGGAGGAAGCATATTTCTTTAGGATGAGTAAATATGCCGATCGCCTGATTGATCATATCGAGGCTCATCCGGAATTTATTCAGCCGGAATCCCGCAAAAATGAGATGATGAATAATTTCCTTCTCCCGGGATTGCAGGATCTCTGTGTTTCCCGTACCTCCTTCTCCTGGGGTATTCCGGTGGAATTTGATCCAAAACACGTCACCTATGTATGGCTGGATGCACTGACGAACTATATTACTGGCTTAGGTTACGATTGTGACGGCGAAAGCGGTGAATTATATAAAAAATACTGGCCGGCAGACCTGCATCTGATTGGAAAAGATATCATCCGTTTCCATACGATTTACTGGCCGATTTTCCTGATGGCGCTGGACGTGCCTCTGCCTAAACAGGTATTTGGACATCCATGGCTGCTGCAGGGAGATGGCAAGATGAGCAAGTCTAAAGGCAACGTAATCTATGCCGATGATCTGGTAGATATTTTTGGCGTGGACGCCGTTCGTTATTTCGTGCTCCACGAGATGCCTTTTGAGAATGATGGTGTGATCACTTGGGAACTGCTTGTGGAGCGGATGAATTCTGATCTGGCAAATACGCTCGGTAATCTCGTGAATCGCACGATTTCCATGAGTAATAAATATTTTGACGGCATCGTGTCGAACTGCGGTGTGACAAATGGTTATGACAAAGACTTGAT
The DNA here is from genome assembly GCA_021202175.1 of Clostridiales bacterium. Lineage (GTDB taxonomy): Bacteria > Bacillota > Clostridia > Lachnospirales > Lachnospiraceae > Anaerobutyricum. Next base: position 17,032 of record JAJQDO010000215.1, read on the forward strand.
GAATATTGCTCTCAATACCAAACATCGGGTGACACGTAAGATGGATCAGCTGCGGGTAGCGGATGCCATCACAGAGATTTTCAACCTGTTCAAGCGCTGTAATAAATATATCGACGAGACGATGCCTTGGGTTCTGGCCAAGGATCCGGTGCAGAGAGACCGTTTATCCACGGTACTCTATAACCTGGTGGAAAGCATTACTATCGGAACATCTCTGCTGGCACCGTTTATGCCGGAAACCGCAGAGCGCATTTTCAAACAGATTAACTCTTCTGAGAGAACGATGGACGAACTGGAAATGTTTGGCCTTTACAAGTCAGGTTCCAGGGTTGTGAAGAAACCGGAGATTCTATTTGCCAGAATGGATATGAAAGAAGTTCTCGCTAAAGTGGATGAGATGTACGAGTCCAGAAAAAAAGTGACAGACAGTGCGGATACAGAGAATGGCGAAGGAGAGCCGGAGAAAGCGGTGATTGACATCGAACCGAAGGAAGAGATTACTTTTGAAGATTTTGGAACCATGCAGTTCCAGGTCGGCGAGGTGATCGCCTGTGAGGCAGTGAAAAAGTCCAGAAAACTGCTCTGTTCTCAGGTGAAGATTGGCAGTCAGGTAAAACAGATCGTATCCGGTATCAAGGCCTACTACACACCGGAAGAAATGGTGGGCAAAAAGGTCATGGTCCTGGTGAATCTGAAACCGGCGAAGCTGGCCGGCGTGCTGTCCGAAGGCATGCTTCTCTGTGCGGAAAATGAAAAAGGAGAGTTATCGCTGGTGGTTCCGGAAAAGGATATGCCGGCGGGCGCGGAGATCTGCTGATCAGTGTGCAGGAGGATTTCGAGAGATAGATTGCTTGTGAAGTAAATAATTTTGTTTATGGTTTCATGTAAACAGAATTGAATAGTATCTCTGTTTATTACAATATATAAAAATAAGCTCTTGCGGGAGAAATTCTGCAGGAGCTTTTTTGGAAAATAGGACTTTTTCATTTTTCGTAATTATTATTTTCTGTTGCAATACTGGTATGTTC
>JAJQDO010000064.1:0-5313 GCA_021202175.1 Clostridiales bacterium
TTGTTGACGACATTTTGGATCATCGTCCGACCGTAACCTCTAGTGATAGTGCTACTTCCACTGGTTTTCATGCTGACATTTTGTATGTCCGGTCTACCGCCGCGCGTTTCGATGCATGACGTCGCCTTTTTCACACCGGTTGCCCCAGGCATCAATCATCTGATTGTCTCGATAAACACAGACGATCTCGCAGTTGTTGGAGCATCGGCCGCATTTCGCCTCACGGGTCTTGAATTCCACGTCCTCCATGGAAAAATCAAATTCGCGGCGGACATTTCCATTTTTAGCCAGCAGCGCGGCGCCGATCGCTCCCATCAGGTGTGCGTAATCATCGACGCGGACCTTGCATTTTAAAGCCTTTTCAAAGGCTGCGACCACGCCGACATTTTTGCTGACGCCTCCCTGGAATACAACCGGAGACACGATGCGTTTTCCTTTCCCGACGTTATTGAGATAATTGGCCACCACTGCCTGGCAGAGACCGGCGACGATGTCCTCCCTGGAATGTCCCATCTGTATCTTATGGACCAGATCGGACTCCACAAATACGGTACAGCGGGCAGCAATCTGTGTCGGATGCTTGGATTTGAGGGCAATCTCTCCCATATCTTCCACCTCGATACCGAGCCGCCTGGACTGGCTGGATAAAAAGGAACCGGTTCCGGCCGCGCATAAGGTGTTCATGGCATAATCCACGGCCACGCCGTTTTCTACCAGGATAATCTTGGAATCCTGTCCCCCAATCTCAAGAATCGTGCGGGTTTCCGGATAAAAGGAGGTCGTTCCGACCGCATGGGCGGTAATCTCATTTTTGACGATGGTGGCGTTGGTGATCGTCCCCGCCAGACGGCGAGCGCTGCCGGTGGTCCCGGTCGCCACGACCTTGTAGGCCTTGTCGTCAAAATTCTGTTTCAGCAGTCCTACCAGTTCCTTGACCGCCCCGATTGGATTCCCTTCCGTCCAGATATAGGCACTGGATAAAATCTCTTTGTTCTCATTTAAAATAACTCCTTTGGTGGAAATGGATCCCACATCGATTCCGAGATATGCTTCTCTCATCGGATTACCTTCTTTCTCATCTTTAACATATCATAAAACGCTTCCAGTCTTGTCATCAGTCCCGTGTCACTGGTCTGAGAATCGTAAGTCAGATACAGGATAGGAATCTTATAATCGGCGCCAATATTTTGCAGCACGGGCATAATATCAATTTCCGGCGTACAGCCGGCCGATTTCACATGAACCAGGCCATCAAAGCCCCGCTCTGCATAATCGCGCGCGCACCAGATATTTGCCGTGGACGTCGGCCCCATCTCATATTGGCACAGGTCACGGATACGCACGTTCAGATTCTTCTCCCCACTATAGTGGACATTTCGGTTTGTAAAGTTCATCCATCGGTGTACTTCCACACCCATATCGGCCAGCTTCTGTTCCAGGTCCAGATTAGAAAAGCTGTCCTGCACCGTGTAATATTCCCCGATCACGCCGACGCGAAGCCGCTCTTCCTTTTTCAGAGGAATCCCATGAAATGCTTCCTTCACCTTATGATGGCAGGTTTCAATATCTGCTTTTGTTTTTGCCTTTTCCAAATCGTTCCAGAACTGATTGATTGCTCGTTTATAAGCGCCCTTCGTCTGTTCAAATCCACAATTTTTATAATATTCCCTTTCCGCTTCATCAATGTATTCGATCATCTTGACCCCATCCCTCAACCCGGACAGAATCTTCGTCGGATGCATCTTCGGGTTAATGCGCCGCAGCAGCTTAACATACCCGCTGACCTTGCCATCAGCGTTATCGGCCAGATTAATGAAATCAAACTGGTAACCCAGATCCCGCAAAATCCGTTCCTGCAGCTCACCGTAATACTCCAGGCGGCAGGGTCCGCCTACCATGACCAGCGTATTTGCCCCGCATTCCAATGCTTCGATCATGCTGCCAAGGGTCGTCTTAAAAGGGGTACAGACCGTATCCGGACTGTGCTGTGTTCCAATATCCATCGTTTTTCTGGTCATCTGCGGCTGCATGATGTATTTCTGTTCCATCCCAGCCTCAATGAAATATTTCAAGGCGAGATTATATCTGGCATACATAGGAAATGCTATCTTCTTCTGCTGTTCTTTATCTACTTTATCCGCCATCTATAATTCCCCCCTTTTTAATCGCAGGATATCCACGAAGCTTTCCAGCCGCGTCTCCACTCCGGCCATCCCGCTCTGCCCGTCGAGCATCAGATTTAAGATGGGCATCCCATCGTTTCTCCGGATAAGCATCTCATTAACCATCGCGTCCGGTCCACAAGGAAATACACTGAGCAGGATGATGCCATCCACCTTAAATCTGTTTTGACGTAATCCCCCTGTGATCTCCCGGCTAATCTCCCAGCGCATCGTCGGCGAAAAACGGGCGCTCCATTTCAATGCGTCCTTTCGATCGGTGATATCCGCCCGCAAAACAGTAACACCGGCCCCTTCCAGGAAATCCGTGATCGGCTTGCCGATATACGGGTCACTAACGACATAGCTGTGGGAAGCTATCATAATCTTTAACCCATCCTTCTTATATAATTCCTCCTGCTTTTTTACCTGCTTCCTCCAGGACTCGCTTTCCGCCTTCTTCGCTTTTTTGTAAGCCTGTCTGGCTTCCCGTCTCGCATATCCTAATTCCGCTGCCGTGGCAACAAAAGCATCGTCCTCCTCAATCCCATGCTGCACATCTACATTATACGTCAGAAATTTCTGATCAGATTCCCGGTAAATATTGCGGCAGACATCATACAAGCCCTCGAACTTCGTGCACATAAACCTCCGGACCCCAAAGTTACTGATACGCGGCACCAGAATATAGTCGCATTTCCCGATCAGCTTATCAACATGTCCAAAAAATATCTTCGAGGAGAGACACATTTCATCGATAGCGATGGCCGTGCCCCGCTCCATCGTTTCCAGCGTCGTCGGCGGACTGATCACCACTTCCGCGCCCAATTCCTGAAAAAAGGACCTCCAGAGTACACGATACCGCTCGTACAACAATGCTCTTGGAAGTCCAATCACCGGTTTCCGGTCCTTGCTGCCTGTCATTAATTTTTTTGCCAAATGATTCATTCCCTTCGTTTGCACATTCTATTTTTATTGTTATCTTTCTTCTCATTCTGTTTTTATTATTTTCTTTATGATATGGGCATCGAAAGGCTCTTTTCTCCTTTTCTTCGCATTGTTACGTTATGAATTCCAAAAGCTCTTTAAAGAGATACTGCATGTCACCTCATCAATTGCCCTTACCCTTTTATATCATAATACGATGATTCCCAGGCCTTTTTCAACTACCAGATTGTTGAATATGTCCCATGTGAAATAAATGATATCATCGTGTTCAGCTTTTGCACCCCCGTGTCCAGTTTTCGTTTACCACTTCATACCACTTCACATCTATTTTTATGGATACAATTTTTTCTGTTTGTCCTTATGTCCTCCCAATTATAACCTCTTGATTAGCGTCTACTAATCATCATGTTCGCACATTGGTCTTAATTTATCTAAGAGATGAACTAAGATTCAAAAAGTTGAAATAAGTCTATGATCCTATTATAATAAAATCACACCAAAAACAAACCTGTTCAAAAAATATTCTTGAGTCACGCTCATTTTGATCATTGCAGCTAACGGGCTACGTCGACTGACGGCGCTGAACGTCCAGTGGACGTTCGTTTAAGCGCGAACCAAGCGGAGCGTAGACCAACGCAGCGGATGACGGCATAGGCAATGCTATAATTAAAATTATGATTGAGACGGTACACTAGTAATCTTTGGTAATCTATCATAAATACACTTGCACTATATTATGCCACTGCTTTATAATTATTTCATCAATACTTATCAGCTTAATATAGAGAACGGCAAAATGATTTGTCGTTTGCTATAGATATAAAGTAATGTAAATATTTTTCGAAGCATTGAAAGGAGAATGAAATTATGGAATATGCAGATTTTAAAAAAAACAGATAATCACTACGTCGTACGTTTAGATCCAGGCGAAGAAATTCTGACAAAAATCGAGGAATTTTGTAAAAAAGAAAATGTCAAGATAGGTTCGGCAGTCGGCTTAGGAGCAATCAACCGCGTTACCATCGGTTTATTTGATACGAATAAAAAAGTATATCGAAAAAAGGAACTCGTGGGACCGATGGAGATCACTTCTCTGGTAGGAAATATCTCTACAAAGGACGGCGAAACTTATCTTCATTTTCACATCAATGTCTGTGATGAAGATATGAATATACACGGCGGTCACCTGAATGAAGCGTGGGTTTCCGCGACTGCGGAGATCGCCATCACTGCACTGGAAGGAACCATCGAACGAGAATACTCTGAGGAAATCGGTCTGAATCTCTATAAATTCTAGAATGAAAAGAATGCGCCAAGCGCATTCTTTTTTTATATCGTCCCAAAAATCCGGTCACCGGCATCGCCAAGACCCGGCACGATATAGCCGTTTTCATTTAAGTGATCGTCCACAGTACCAATGTAGATATCAACATCCGGGTGTTCCTCCTGCAACCGACGGATTCCTTCTGGCGCTGCAATCACACATAGGAAACGAATATGCTTCACGCCCCTCGCTTTGAGCAATGCAATGGCTGCCGAAGCGGATCCTCCAGTGGCAAGCATCGGATCGACCACAAACACCTCACGCTCGGCGCAGTCTTTGGGAAGCTTACAGTAATATTCCACCGGCTCCAAGGTCTCCTCATTTCGATATAAACCGATATGTCCTACCCTGGCCGCCGGGAACATGGTCAACATACCCTCCACCATTCCCAGTTCGGCCCGAAGAATCGGAATCACTGCCAGCTTCTGCCCCAGTTCCTCCACTGTCGTCCGGCAGATAGGTGTCTCAATCTCCACCGGATGCATCTCCAGGTCTCTCGTAGCCTCATAACACATCAGCATCGCAATCTCGCTGATAATCTCCCGAAAATCTTTTGTGCTGGTATCCTTTCGTCGGATGATTCCAATCTTGTGACGAATCATCGGATGTTCCATAATCACTGTCTTTGCCATTAGTGTCCCTTCTTTCTATAAATGATTAATCATTACGTATGGATTATTTACTACCTTTTCTTAAATCGATTCCTCCGGGTCAATCACCACCTTTTCCAGCTTCACTCTGCAACGCTTTTTGAAACAGGCAACTCCATATTTATAAATCGTAAAGAACCCATCATCCTTCAATTTCTCTACATAATTATTTTCCGCAATCTGGTCAAACGCTTCCACAAGCGCATCCGTATATTTTGCTATATCCGCATAC
>JAJQDO010000064.1:5323-18044 GCA_021202175.1 Clostridiales bacterium
TGCCTCTGCGCAAGCTTCATCAAGGAGTCCACCATCCGCATACTTTACTTCGATAATCACACCGATTTCACGGCTCTCGATTTCAATCAGAATATCAGGAAATCCATCTCCAGATTCCTGATTCGATTTCAGGTACCATCCGTCTCGAAATCCCAGGATACCTAAAAGAATCCCGTGATAAAAGTTTTCTTTCCTGTCCTTATGAACAAAAGTATCCCGAATACCAATCGTATCTTTCAAATAAGCGGAAAACAGTTTTTCCACTTTTGCACAGTTATAGGTCAGGTTCTCTTTCACATCTTTTGTTATTTTCATAATACCATACAGAAACAAAAAAAGGAACCCGAAACCATGGAGACATTACTGTCCCCACAGTTTCGGGTATTCCACTGTTTCTATACTAAACTAAGGATGTCCAAATAGATGATCCAAACACGTGACCAGCGTGACCAGAATGAATGGCATCTGTTATTTAACAGGTTGCTCCGCCGACCAGATGTTTCTGAGCCTTGATATTTTCCTCTTTTCTTTCCAGAAGGCCATCGGAGAGAAGCTGTTCTTCCACATTTTCAAAACCAATGCGGGCAATGGTATCAGCAAAACGTTCTCCGGTGATACCCTGTTCGCGGAAGAGCAGAATCGCCTTTTCGATGACATCCAACATATCTTCCTTATAGATAAATACTTTACTGAGCTAACGTCCACGGGCGACTTTCGTACCCCAACGTCCGCCGATATAGATACGGTAGCCATCGACATAGTCTTCTACCGCTTTAAATGGGCACTGGCCAGCGCAGCGACCACAATGGTTGCAGGCGTTTTCATCAATCACGATTTTTCCGTCAACAACTTTTGCTACCTGAATCGGGCAATTTTTCTCTATCTGGCAGACCTTGCAGCCACGACATTTCTCCAGATCTACCTGCGGAATGCGCTGACCGATGATGCCGATATCGTTCAGATCCGGCTTCACGCAGTTGTTCGGGCATCCACCAACAGCAATCTTGAATTTATGAGGCAGTTTGACATCGTTGTATCCATGATAAAAACGTTCATGAATCTCTTCCGACAGAGCAAAGGTGTCGATCAGGCCATACTGACAAGTTGTCCCTTTGCATGAAACCACCGGGCGCACCTTCGAGCCGGTACCCCCTGTTTCCAATCCAGTTTCTACCATCAGATATTCCCGAAGCGGTTCGATATTATCAAATGGAACGCCCTGAATCTCCAGTGTCATATGCGTCGTCATCGTCACCTCGCCGCTGCCATAGATTTTAGCTGCTTCCGCGATCACGCGAGCCTCTTCTGCAGTAATCTTACCGTTTCTGGTAATCACTCGTCCGTTAAATTTATCCGGGGTGCGCTTATCCTTCAAAAATCCCAGTGCTTTCACGCGCTTTTCTTCTTCTTTCGAAACTTCCTCACCCGTAGATTCTACTTTGACATCATTGACAAACAATCCACCTTCCAAAACGACAGTATTCGTATAACCATAATGACGCAGGCGATTTTGCAGTAAGTAAGCACGTTTCCCTTTCGAGCAGACCAGAAGCAATTTCGCATCCTTCTCCAATCCCGGTACTGGCCCATTCACATTTTCTAGAAGAACATGCTTCGCGCCACGAATCGATGGAGCCGGTGTTCCCTCAATGACCTGATAGCCTTTGGCCTTTCCGGCTGCATATTCAGCCGGCGTCATGCTGACAAAAGTGCCATTGATCTTGTTAAGCAGGATGTAAACCGCCTGTACAAACGGATGTATTGCTGTGGAAAATGGCGGAGCATAGCTAAAGTCAGCGTTCTCATAATCTTCCCGCTTCGCGCCCATATTCAACCCCATGACCGCGAGATCCACCAGTTTGGCTACAGCGCCAGGCCCAAGCACCTGCACGCCGAGCAACTGATGGGTGTTACGGTCCGCGACCAGCTTGGTCACAAAAAATGCAGCATCTGGATAATAGTGAGCCTTATCATCCGTCTGCGCCACCGCCGTGATCACGTCATATCCCTCTTTGATGGCCTGCGCCTCTGTCAATCCGGTTCGCCCCACGTTGAGTCCCGGGAGCTTTACGATGCCGGTTCCCAGCACACCGGTATAACTTTTATCGGTTCCGGTCAGAATCTGTGCCAGCGTCCTTCCTTCCATATTAGCGGAAGAACCCATCGGCGACCACTGCCGTTTTCCCGTAAGGCGGTTGGTAACCATCACACAATCACCAGCTGCATACACATCAGCCAGACTGGTCTGCATTTTCGCATCGACAAGAATCGTTCCCTTCTCCATCTCCACACCGCTGTCCGCCAGGAATCCTGTGTTAGGACGGATGCCGGAAGCCATAATCAGAATCTCGCAGGGAAGCGTTCCCGCCGTCGTCTTCACAGCAGTTACCTTATCCTCACCGAGAATCTGCTGCGCGGAAGCACCGGTGATAACCCGGATACCTTCTCGCAGTAAATGTTTCTTTGTATAGGTGGCCATTTCCGGATCCAAAATATTTGGCAAGATCTGATCAGCGAAATCAACAACTGTCACATTCAAGCCTTTCGATTTCAGATTCTCCGCCACTTCAAGACCAATAAATCCGGCGCCGATGACCACGGCCTTCTTCGCTCCGACAGAATCCACATAATAGTGAATGCCTTCCGCATCGTCCGGCGTGCGCACGCTAAATACACCGGACAGGTCCTTTCCTTCCAAAGGAAGCACTGCCGGAGAAGCTCCAACCGCGATGACCAGCTTATCATAAGCATACGTCTCCTGCGCGCCTGTCGCCAGGTCATGAACCAGAACCTCTTTGTCCTGTGCATGGAGAGCGACTGCTTCTTTGCCAGTCTTTACTTCCACACCAGTCAAAGCGGCAAATTTCTGTGGCGTGTTGACAATCAGGTCACTTCTCTCCTCAATCATCCCGCCTATGTAATACGGAAGTCCTCATCCGGCATAAGAAATGTCCTTACTTTTCGTGAGCACGGTAACCTCCGCGCTTCTGTCTTCTCGCTTTAATTTGGCCGCCGTCTTCGTTCCGGCTGCGATCCCTCCGATGATCAGTATTTTCATATTCATCCTTTCCACTGCATGGCAGCTTTATTATTTGTTATTGTCCTCCCATAGAGAAAGAAAAGTACCATTTCCATTCATTTACCATGGTAGACAATGCAGTTCCTTCGCTATAGCTGATGATACCATTCCCGTCCTTTCGCTATAGTCGACAATGACAGTCCCGCTTCTCCACTTTGGTTGACATTGACATTCTCATTCCTGCACTATGGTTGATGGCGTCATTCTCGTTCCTGCACTATAGTTGATGGGTGCTATTCTCGCTCCTTCACTATGGCTGACAATGACATGTCTCCTCTTTATGATGACCGCACTGTATATCTGGATTGCTCACAAGCTTTCCTTCTATGAATATGCGAACAGCATCCTCTACATTTCCAGAAACCCCATCATATACTGTCACATTCAACTTCTCAAATGTTTGCCTCGCCCTGTATCCGATTCCTCCACAGATGAGAATATCTGTCTTAGCGTTCGCCAAAAGCACTGGAAGAGCACCGTGATTCAAGCCGTCGGTTTCCACTACCTGCTCCCTCACGATCTTTTCCTTTTTTACATCGCAAAACTGGAATCGTTCTGCGCGGCCAAAATGCTGATACACTTCGCCATTTTCGTATGGTACAGCAATCCGCAGCGTTTGGTCTTCTTTCAGCGCAAGCGTGTTAGCGGAAACTGCATCTGTTTCCATCATCGTACATGGAAATGATTCCTGTCTTTTAAGACATAATCCTGAAAAACGACAGCATTCATGACCGTCACAGACCCGGTAATGCCCTCCTTTAATAACAAGGCGTTTTCCGTTTACGATACTGTCGGCAATCTTTTCCCTTGCCGACTCGTATATCTCGGTGACTGTCGTTTTGGCGACACACATCTGCTGTGCGCACTGTACATGTGTCATCTTATTCAGATCAATCAGACGAATCACCTCATACTCATCCAAAGTCAAAAACACGCTCTCTTCCGAGGAAGTTCCGTCCGGGACGAACTGGTCATAATCTGGTTCCTGACATATCCGCCTGCATTTTATAGGTCTGGCCATGTAACTACCTCCTCTTAATGTGTTGTCTCAACCATAAGTAATGATTATGACAACAGTTTTCGTCATATGACGTTTATATTGTACCGAATATCCGCCAAAAAAGAAAGAGGAAATGTGCTACTATTGAGAATAAAAAATAATTTCAAAAATGATTGTCTCCAAGAAAAAATGATATACTATATAGTAAAGGAAGGGGATGATTGCATGACAAGTGCATTTACTGCTGCTACTTGGCTCGTTTGGCAAAATGATGCCCAACAACAAACATATGAAAGCGAAGAGTACGGTCCCTATGAAGGAATTACGCATCTAAAATTACAGAAATTACTTTATTTTGCCCAAGGTATTCATCTGGCTATGAATGGCAAACCATTGTTCCCGGAAAAAATAATGGCCTGGCGACATGGACCTGTAGTAGAAGAAGTATATCAGAAACTTAAATCTTTTGGCAGTGAACCTATTGCTATAGACGCAAACACTGAAGCGATTTCAGCAATCAAAACACTTGATTCACAAGATGAAGATACACTTTTACTAACTTATGATAACTTTGCCATTTTTACAGCATGGCAGTTGAGAAATATGACCCATGAGACGGGCACTCCATGGGATGTCACAGTGAAAAAACATGGATTAAACAGCGAAATAGATTTAGCTCTTATTAAAAACTATTTTCTCCATAATGTGATTGATAATGGCTAAATCCAGAAAAATCAAACGACCGCAGGGAACCATCAAACCTTGTACAAACTGTTTTAATCCACAATATTTAAAATTTAATTTCACCTATTTCTCTATACCTAAAAACTTCTTGCCCGAGTATAAAGTACAAATGTTAAGCCGATTCATTGAACTTTCATCAGATCCATATTTAGTCATAGCAAAAAGACCGAAAAATACCGGTTTCGAATTTGAACCAGTTGATATTCATAAAGAGATTCCCTCTGCATTTAAGAAACGTTTTGAAGAAAAGTATTATTCAAAATTCGCAATTATGCGCCTTTATACCAATAACAATCCAATCGTGGCAAGGATTGTTGGTATCATGATCAACAAAATATTCTACGTTATGTTCCTGTTTATAGGAGACAACGAAGGGTATAAGCGATGATTAACACTATTTAATTAAAAGGGACCGTCAATTTTGCCGACAGTCCCTTTTTACACCATTATTTTTCTTTTTCTTATTTTTACAGTTTTCTCACGATATTTACCAGCTCCTCGCCACGAGCATATCGGCCGACATTTTCAATACAGATATCCACGATATTCCGTAAAGTTTCCGGCAAATGATAAGCCCCGGAAATGTGTGGTGTCACAAAAGCATTCGGGATATCCCACAGTCTGTGATCTTCCGGCAATGGTTCCGGGTCGGTTACATCCAGGGCTGCTCCAGAAAGATGGCCTGTCTCCAGTACATCACACAAATCCTCTGTACAGACCAGATCGCCCCGTCCGCCATTGACGAAAATGCTTCCTTCTTTCATCAGCGCAAACTTTTCCCGGTTGAACAATCCCTTCGTCTCCGGTGTACTGGGCAAAAATGCCGCCACCACATCCACCTGTGGCAGGAGTGTGTCCAGATCACACATCAGATGAAGCTCATCCATACAATCCGGGCATATTCCAGGTGACCGTTTCAAACCAATCACATAGGCGCCAAGCGCATGACAAAGCGACGCAAAATGCTTTCCGATATCTCCGGTTCCCAGCACTAACACTCTGGCATCACCGATGGAAACGACTTCTCCTTCATCCCTCCAGATATGTTTGTTTTGATTGTCCCGGTAGGTATGAAGACGTTTCTGCATGGCAAGGAGCATTACAAAAAGATGTTCGGATACTGCCTTTCCGTAAGTGCCCGTACTGTTTGTCAGCAAAGTGTTCGCCTGCAAGACTCCCGGTGCCGTATACTTCTCAAAACCCGCTGAGTTCAGATGCACCCATTCCAGATGTTTTGCCCCAGGAAGCATCTGGGGAGGAACATTTCCCAAAATGATATCGGCTTCGCATACCTGTTCCTGCTTCAGTCCGCTCACTTGCGCATAGACGAAATCGCCGTCTGGCATCGCTTCTTCTAATCGAGCTTTTTGCTCTTCTGTCATCGGAATCACCGATAATATATTTTTCTTATGCATGATAAAACTCCTGCTCCTGATTATCATAAATGCGTTATCCAACAAATACTTTTTTGTGTATTAATTATCATATGTGTATTATCAAAGAAATATTTCCTGTTTATTAATTATCATATATTATCCAATGAATACTTTCTGTTTATCAATTATTATATGTGTATTATCCAACGAATGCTTCCTGTTTATTGATTATCATCAGATTCTGGTCGGTTTACTTGACAACCCAGAATCTGATGTTTTCTTTAAGAATTATACTTGAAAAGCTTTATGAATGCAACGAAAAAAGAGGCTGTCGGGAAATGAATGATCCCAGACAGCCTCCGTTCGTTTTTACCATGCACGGCTGAATGTGCGGTAACCGTTGTCTTCCTCGATATCCCGGAATGCCATCGGCTTTTTGATGTTTCCAACATCCTTTTGTATTGCAAACCGCGCCTCAAAACAGGGCGGTTTTTGTTTTTTTTGAATTAATAATCACATGGTTTCTAGAATGATGTCTCCACCAAAAGTCCTGAATGTCTGTTCACGCAAGAGCAGGAACAACAACATCTGGATATCCGGGATGATTCCGACAAATCTTTTCCGTTTGATGATCTTGAAAGTATATTCTGCCCACACATAGTAATATGCAATGACAGTATATCATATTTTCAGACCAAACATTGTCACAGCCACGAGGAGCAGTGTATCACGTGATCGGTGCCGGGTTGAAAATGCACAGATCGTTATACAGTTCGTATTTTTCCGCGAAGCTCTGCTCTTTTCCGCTGGCTACGGCAAGAATCTTGTGAAAGAGTTCCGTGCCGAGTTCCTGTATCGTGGATTCGCCGGTAGCGATCGGTCCAGCGTTCACATCGATGAGATCTTGCCATTTTGCTTTCATCTCATTACGAGAACAGACCTTGATCACCGGTGCAGCTGCCAGATTATAAGGGGTACCTCGCCCGGTCATGAATACCTGCAGCGTGATACCGGAAGCAAGCTGACAAGGTCCGCAGACGATATCGCTGGCCGGTGTCGCCGCGTAGATCAAACCAGATTTGCTCGGGCGTTCTGCCGGAGACAGAACTTCCACGATGGGGGAAGAACCGGATTTGGCGATGGAACCCATCGCTTTTTCCACGATGTTGGAAAGTCCGCCCTTTTTGTTGCCTGGTGTCGGATTCGCGCTGCGGTCTACCTGGCCGGCGATCAGATAATTATCATATCACCGCATCTCGGCTGCCAGCTTATCACAGACTTCTTTGCTGACACAACGTTCTGCAATCATATGTACGCCGTCATGTACCTCGGTAACCTCAGAAAACATGACCGTCGCGCCTGCCTGTACCAGCATATCCGCCGCATAACCTGCGGAAGGATTCGCCGTCACGCCGGAAAAGGCATCGCTGCCGCCACACTGCATACCGATGCAAAGCCTGGAAAGTGGCAGAGTTTCTCTTCTTCTCTCATTAAGAACCTGCAGTTTCTTATCTGCCATCTCCATCAGGGAATCGATCATATCGTCAAAACCGTTTTTCTCCTGAAGCACAATCACATTTTCCGGTGTGATATCTTCGGGATCCAATAGACGATCCACCGTCAGCTTCTCGCAGCCAAGGCTGACAACCATAAGCTGTCCGCCAAAGTTCGGATGCTTGGTCAGGTTGCGCAGCGCCCGAATCGGCACCTTCGCTTCCGGGGCATTGATGGCAACGCCACAGCCGTAAGCGTGGTTGATTGGCACGATGCCATCGACATTCGGATATTTCGGCAGAAGCTCTTCGCGCATTTTCTTCACTGCCACATTTAACACGCCCGTCGCGCACTGCACTGTCGTATGAATGGCCAGAAGATTTCTGGTACCGGCATATCCGCCCTCTGGTTTAGCGTACCCTTCAAAAGGCTTCACCGGCGCTTCCGGCAGATCGGTCACAATGTTTGTACCGTATTCCATATCGTCCACGGACGGGGGTTCCGGCAGTTCAAGCATATGCTCATTGATCCACTGCCCTTTTTGGATAGGGTCGATCGCGTAACCTAAGGTTACACCATAACGAGTGATCGCGCCACCAGCCGGAATATCAGTAAGGGCTACTTTGTGGGCCTGCGGGATCAGCTGCAATGCCGTAATACCTTCTGTAACCTGTTCTCCAGGCTGAATGTCCTGTACGGCAATGGCAACATTGTCTTTCTCGTGTACCTTTACGATCATTCTTCCTCTTTTCCTCCTGATTTTATTTTATATAGCTTTTTTCATATTTCTGCCCAATGAAATCATTTTTTGATTGGACAGGTCGTATGCCCGTCCAATCAAATTAAGTTGACCTTTTACAGCAGACCTGCCTTTGTCATCTCCTGTTTCATCTTCTCTAATACAGGGCCTTCGCCTGTCGGCAGATTCGGCGTATATGGAACGCCGACATCTCTTCCGCGAAGTGTTGCCATATCTTTGGCAGCAACCGGGAAGCTGGCGCCATCCATGGAGAGACGTACCGGATTCAATTTGAACTGTGCTTCCAGAGAGCCTTGCAGATCACCTGCCATATACTTGTTGTAAACATCGGTGATCAGTTCCGGCATGAAGTTTCCGGCTGTACATACACCGCCCACTGCGCCGTGGCAAAGAGAAGCGTAAAGAAGAGTATCCTTTCCGCCAAATACACGGAAACCAACGTCTCTTGTTCTGCGGATAAATTCGGATGTCTGGGTGATATCTCCGCTGGTATCCTTCATACCCACGATGTTCTCTACTTCATGAGCCAGTCTTTCTACCAGATTGCCGGACATGGTGTATCCTACACGTCCTGGATTATTGTAAAGTAACATCGGCGTATCCGGAACCGCTTCGGCGATCGTCTTAAAGTGAAGGAAAAGTTCTTCTTCTGTCGGTTTTAAGAACATTGGCTGCAGAACGGAGATTCCTGCTGCTCCGTTCGCTACGGCCATCTTTGCCAGGCGAACACATTTCTTAGTGCTGATGGCACCGATACCGAAATAAACCGGAACTCTTCCCGCTGCCTGGGAAACCATGATCTGTAATCCGCGTTCCATCTCGTCTTCTTCGATCACATAAAACTCACCATTGCTGCCGAAAGCCAGGATGCCAAGGATACCGCCATCGATAACATAGTCTACCTGATCTCTCAATTTCGCTTCATCAATCTTTTCCTCTTTATCTATGGGGGTAATGATTGGGACGATTACGCCCTTAATAAAATCTATATTCATTCAATTACTTCCTCTCGATTTTTCTTGTTGGTTACTGCCCACATTATAGGTGAACAGTAACCAGAGCCGTCTTGATTCTCAAATATCTTATCTTACCAGGCAAGGTTTCTTCGGATTGAATTTCCAGCCAGGGATGAGATACTGCATAACAACAGAGTCATCTCTTCCGCCCAGGCAGTTGTCAAGATACAGCTGATGTGCTTTCTGAATCTGATCCATATCTACTTCAATACCAAGACCCGGTTTGTCAGGAACTGCCACACAGCCATCTACAATCTGCAGCGGTTCTTTTGTCAGGCGCTCAATGCCTTCCTGCCAGATCCAGTGTGTATCGAGTGCGTTGTATTCGCCCGGTACTGCTGCGCCAACCTGTGTGAACATAGCCAGAGAAATATCGAAATGGTTATTGGAATGAGATCCCCATGTATAACCAAAGTCATGGCACATCTGCGCAACACGAACGGAACCGCTCATCGTCCAGAAATGCGGGTCAGCCAGGATGATGTCGACTGCCTGCGATTCCAGAGAATGTCCTACTTCACGCCAGTCTGTCGCGATCATGTTCGTTGCGGTCGGGAATCCGGTTCTTCTGCGGAATTCGCTGACGATCTCACGTCCGGAGTAAACGCCCTCAGCACCACATGGGTCTTCACAATAGGTCAGGATACCCTGCATTCCTTTTACATACTCTACTGCTTCTTCCAGAAGCCAGCCACCGTTCGGGTCGAGGTCGATTCTTGCATCCGGGAACTCTTTCTTCATCGCACGAATAACGTCCATCTCTTCATTTCCCGGTAAAACGCCGCCTTTTAATTTGAAATCCTGGAAACCATATTTTTCCTGGGTAGCCTTTGCAAAGGCCACGATCTTATCTGCTGTCAGCGCTTCTTCGTGACGGAGACGATACCAATCACAGTCGGAATCCGGTTCTTCGTCATAAGGAAGATCGGTTTTCTTTCTGTCGCCGACAAAGAAGAGATATCCAAGCATGCGTACTTTGTCTCTCTGCTGTCCATCACCAAGAAGTTCACAAACCGGAACACCAAGCATCTTGCCCATCAGGTCAAGGCAAGGCGCTTCAATTGCTGTCATAACATGAACACCGGTACGAAGGTCAAATGTCTGATTACCACGAACATCTTCTTCGCCCTTGGAATCCAGATATTTCTTAATCTTTAAGAGGGTGCTCTTATACTGAACCAGGTTGCTGCCTTCTACAATCGGTTTGATCTCTTCCAGGGCATCCGTAATCTTCTTTCCCCCAGGAACTTCGCCAACACCAACGTCTCCATTGTCAGCATGAAGGATAACCACGTTTCTTGTGAAAAACGGTGCATGGGCTCCACTTAAATTCAATTCCATACAATCTTTTCCAGCTACAGGGTAAACTTCCATTTTTTCAATCTTTACCATATTCGCCATTGTAATCTCCTATCTTCCGCCTTCCCTCGGCGGATGTTTTTTGTTTTGTTAATAAGTTGGTTTCATATTTTAATTAATAAGCTGTTTCACATTTCTTATTAATAAATTGACTTCATGGTTATCATTGATTCGTTAAGTTTGTATCATTATAATAAGTTAACTTCAAGTGTCTATCAATTGGTTTATTTTAATCCGGCACAGCATTTTCCGGGCAATTTAATAAATATATATTATAGGGATAGAGGAATTAATTTATTACAGTTTGAAAATACCGTGCCGATGGATTAACTTGTTATTATATGAGATATTATTTTGCGCACTGCCTCGCGTACATCAAATGTATTCGTGTACGTTTTAGTGCATCACCATGGACAAGATCAGAAGCTCTACAATTCCGACACAGGCCATGATCAGGGAAATCGCTGTCTTACAACGTACCTGATCTTTCAACTCGTTTACGCCAAACATTCCGTTCCATACCCAGAAACCACTATCGTTGAAGTAGGAGAAAGAAATCGCGCCTACACAACAGGAAACTGCCATTAACAGAGGGCTTACAGAAATAACACCGATCAAAGATGCAGAAAGGGAAGCTGCTGTCGTGATTGCTACGGTTGCAGAACCCAGAGCGATTCTCATTAATGCTGCGATGATGAACGGAATCAGGATAGCCGGAAGCGGAAGCTTCATACATGCTTCGCCGAGTGCTGTTCCGATACCGCTGACTTTGATTACGTTTCCAAGAGATCCGCCGGCACCTGTGATCAACATGATGATACCGGTACTCTTAATCGCGTCATCCATTACACCAAGAACTACTTTGTTATCAGAATGAGCCATCAGACCATAAATAGCGATCAATGTTCCGATTGCCAGGGCGATGATCGGTTCGCCAAGGAATGCAAGGATGGAAATTTCAATTCCCATAAGGTCTAAAATCGTATTTGCAAGAATTAAAATCAGCGGAACGACGATCGGAGCCATGGAAACGCCCAGACCCGGAAGATCTTTTTCACCAATCAGGCTGTCAAGCTCGTCCATCGATTTGATGTATTCTTCTTTGAATTCTTTTCTTTCAAATCCGCCGTCATCCGTCGGAACCTGATAGATTTTCTTTCCCAGCCACTGGCAGTAGAATACTGCGACAATCAGCATTGGGATGGAAATCAATGTACCACAGATGATCATCTGACCTACGTCAACGCCGAGCATCGTCGCTGCTGTGGTAGGACCAGGTGTAGGTGGTACCAGACAGTGTGTCAACTGCAGGCCGGCTGCCATAGCCAGAGCCAGACCAACCAGGGATTTACCGGTAACTTTGGAAATCGCTTTACATAAAGGAGCAAAGATAACGATCGCGGAATCGGCGAAAACTGGGATAGCAATGAACCAACCAGTGATGGCCAGCGCCCATTCTTCTTTCTTCTTGCCGACAGCCTTGATAAAAGAGTAAGCCATTCTCTCAGCAGCACCGGATTTCTCCAGAATACCGCCCATCATTACACCGAGACCGATGATGATACCGGTACTCTTTAATGTACTTCCAAATCCCTCTTCGATTGCGGTCACCAGACCAGTCGTCGTTGTTCCATCCTCTAAAGTTATATCAACCAAAGGCATGCCTCCGATGATACCGGTAATGGATGCTGCGATCATCAGGGCGATAAAGGTATGTATCTTTGTCTTGGAAACCAGGATAACCATGACGATGATTCCCAGAAACAGTCCTAATAACATTCTCGTAGATTCACTCATTTTGTTTCCTCTCAATCTTTCTATATATGTTTATAATCTTTTTTATGTACTTTGTCATCACTGTTCGGCCTCTTTTCGCACTTTCCATATCATGAT
>JAJQDO010000154.1 GCA_021202175.1 Clostridiales bacterium
AACGGTTTTAAGTTACGCACAGGCGGAAATTGATTCAATGGGCCTGCATGACGAAGTGCAGCTGCATGGTGCAAGAGTTTACGGAAGCCGGAGCCGGGAAGGACTTAGCACAGAGGGGTCTGATCTTGATGTGGTGATTTCTTATACCGGAAATATCAGTGAAGATGCTTTCTTCAATGCCCTGCATGAAAGCGGAATGTCCATCAGCGGAATGCCGGTTGATATAAACCCGATCTCCACAGAGAAGACTGGAACGCTGGAAGATTATCTGCAGAAGGCGGAACAGTATCTGGATGAAAAGGCGGCGCAGATGGCAGAAGCACAGCAGGCACAGAATGCTGAAATGAAGCAGGAAGCGGTTGAACCGAGAATCACATTTTATGTGGCGGAGTGTATGGAATTTCCGATCCTGGGCGAATGGCACGAAGAGATTACAAGCCTGCAGGAAGCGGTGACTCTGTATGAGAAAATTCCGGCGGAACGCATGAACGGCATTAAGGGAATCGGTTTTACCCTTTATGATGGAAGTCTGTATGATGGAATGTCACAGGAGATGATGTCTGCTGGGATTGTAGACAGAGCCGATGTAAATGAGATTCAGCAATACAGGGAAAGCCCTCTGGTGCAGAAAGCTCTGGATGAACTGGAAGCAGTGTATCCGCCCGAAAGGATGGAGAAGGAAACCGTGCAGGCAGAAGTGAGAGAGGCACCTGCTCATGAAGAAAAGGCGGCTCCGGAGCCGGAGAAAAAACCGCAAAGGGCGGCATCGGAAGAAAGCAGGGGCAGAGGTTCCGTCGCTGCAGGTGGCAGGAAGGAATCTGTGCTGCAGGCGCTTAGAGACCGCAAGGCTAAAATGAAGGAACAGGAAAAAGCGTCCGGCAAAGATCAGGACAGGAAGACAGAGCATAAGAAGGGAGATCAGTCACTATGAGAAAAGTAGAATTTGAGGAAAACGAGTATATCGTGATGGCGATGTTTGAGGCAAAAACCCGCCAGGAATCAGCGGAGCAGATCGCGGAAATCCTTCCGTTTATTGAAGAAGATGAAGAACTGACAGAACTCGTCCGGGGAACGATTGATAAGATGGGACAGATTTCAGACGCAGATTACAGCGCACTGGATTTGGAACCATACAAGCAGGAGCCGGAGGACGAGGATGAAGATTAACCAGTTTGCCGTATATCAGGTAAAAGACGGGGCGGAATACCGTGAAATACGGTTCCGCCCCTACGACGAGCTGCAGCAGAAAAATATCCGCGTGTGTTCTGATTTTTACAATCAGGTGTATTTATCGTATATGTCCCCGAAAGAGACCGTGGAAAATCTCCATGCGAGGTTTCGACAACACCTTCCGAAAAATTTTCCGGGACATTCCATCAGCACGAGTGACGTGTATGTTGTCAACCGGGATGGCGTGGTGTCTGCCTTTTATGTAGACCGCGACAAGCTGATCGTTCTGGCAGGATTCCTTCGGTTAAATTCATCCGGGACGCTGATCTCTATGGATACGACAGGGTATCGAATAGAAGGGAAAGGCGGGAGCTGGGTAGCCTGCGAGGAGCTGATTGTAGATGGAAGGCAATTCTTCCTGATGCAGAGTGAAGACTACCGGGAAAATGCGGCTTACGTGATTCTCTCGGAGGATGGAAAAATAGCTGTTGAGAGCTGCAAGGGTTTTGATGAAGCAGTGGTTGAGCAGATACGAAAATATCTGCATCCCCCGGAAGAACAAAAACCTGCGCCCGCAAAACCGCCTCTGGAGAACTGGCAGAAATATCTGGAAAACGGAGAATATCTACGAAGTGCGGAAATGTCCGAAGAACAAAATTACAGTTTCATAGATGGACGCATTAACAACCTGCCGAAACCGCGAGTAATCGGCAGCAGGGTGTCTGCTCTGGACCGGCTGCATATCAAGCAGGCGGAGATGGCGATTCGGAACGGAAAGCCAGTACCGGAGCATATCGTTGGACGAAGTGATGAGCGAAGCAGGAAGTGAAGGAAAGAGGCATCTGGCTCAATCATTGGGCTGGGTGTCTCTTTTTTGTGTCAAAATTTGGCGGGTTTGAAAAAATTTTCAAAAAATTCATAGGTTTTTCTGCGAGGAAAGAGCGATTGTGGTTGATTTTTCTCTTTGGATTGCATATAATATAATCAAATAAGGCGGTCGCACTAAGGGGGTGTTGATATGGCTACGTCGAGTATTTTTACAAATTTCACGATCACGGATAATGAGACAGCAGAGAAGTTTGCTGAAGCATTGGAAATTGCATCCCAGCAGCCCAAGTGGGTGCCTTCGGAACCTATTGAAGCACCGGAAAGGGACCCTGAGAAGATTCGGGCAATATTTGCGAGACGTGCGGAAAGGGCAAGAAGAAATGCCAAAGTATAAAATATACCGTGTTATGGATTTTATTAACATGGTCGGAGAAGAGGCAGTGAAAGATCTCTTCTCCGACTTTTCATGTGAGTACAAAGAAGGACTACATAATAATGAAGTGGAATTGTTCTTGAAGAAAAATTCGGTAGAGTTTTCAAAAAGGAAAATGTCCATTACATACCTCGTGTTAGATGAATTGGATCAGGTGACGGGATATTTTACTTTGACTCATAAACCCGTTGTTGTGAAAAATGAAAAACTCTCAAATACATCAAAAAAGAGATTATTACGACATGCCAAGTATGATCCGGCCATTGATGCATATAGTGTGTCTGCTTTTTTGATTGCTCAAATCAGCAAAAACTATGCTCTGCCTCAGAGCGAAAGAATGAGCGGGCAGAAATTGATGGAAATAACTTTATCTGTCATTGAAGACATTCAACAGCAGATTGGTGGAGGAGTTGTTTTCCTTGAAGCGGAAGAACACCCAGAGCTATTGGGGTTCTATGGAAAGCAGATGTTTACACCATTTGGCGTGAGATATTCGGATGAAGATCAGACAAAATATATTCAGATGATCCGCTTCCTGTGATTGATTGTAATTGTGGCGAGATAGAGATTGAAAAAATGCTTGAATCAAGTTGCTCATTATGGTATAGTATGAATAGAAAGAGAGACACCTGCTGGTAACAGGTGCCTCTGGGAGCTACCGATAGACGGTTAGCCACAATTTAAGTGATTATAGAAATAACCGCTCAGTTTTGCAGACAGGGGCGGTTATTTCTGTGTTTTATGATTATCCTTGCCGAATGTATATCCGGCACAAAAGCAGCCTATGCCGAAGCTTAAAACTGCAATTAAGTCTGCGATACTCATTGGCTTAGCCCTCCTTTCATCGGATTCCCTTGCGGGTTTCTATGTAAACGAGGGTCACAGTCCCTCGAAAAATGAGGGCTAACCGCCTACCATCCTGGTAGCTCTTGAAAAGAATATTACCATAAACCGACAAAATAATCTACAAGAAATTTACTTCATGAACCAATAAAGATGAAAACTCCAATCAGATGTTGCTTTACGGCAGTGTCTGGTTGGAGTTTTTGTTATGAGATCGTATGCTCTTGTTCCGGCTTCAACGTCCGTCCTTGCCCAAGGATACTGTCGATATTGGAGCAGATCGTCTGTAAATCTTTTCGTGCGTTCTTGAAATTAGTGTAAGCGTCGTGCTGCGCTTTTTGCCGAACAGACAGCTTTTCCCGTTCCTCCTTCAGCGATTTCATGGATGGAAACTTCCCGTCCGGGTATTTCTCTTTCAGAAATTTCCTTGCGTCCTCGTACAGCGTGATTTCATCAGAATGCTCCTGGCGGAATTTCTTCTTGTTGCGTGATTTCAACATCTGGCCATATACAGATTTATTTGCAAGATACTGTCCTGTAAAATGAATCTGCTGGTTGACGCTGCGAATCTGTTCCTCCGTGGAGCGGAGCGCCTTACGGGAATCCTTCATCTTCTGCGTAATGTCATCATACGAATCTTGCAGCCGGTCTCTTGATTCATAGCCATGCTCCTGCACATAGGCAATCGTCTTCGCCATTTCCTTGAGGTTGGATATCTTCACTTTCTGCGCGTAAGCCTGGTTCATCTTTGCCTTCGTGCAGTTTTGCAGATCGACCACAAGCCGAAGCTCAGAGCGGATGTAAAGGATGGCGATAGGGTCGGATTCATAATCATAGCTGCTGTCAAAGACCGTGGAGCGGCGTTCTCTTTCATCTGGCGCAGGTTCGCTTTTGGCTTTGCCAGTATCCTGAACAGATTCTGAATTTTTCGCATTTCGCTTTTCATCCGCTGCCAGAGAATCAGCTTTTTCTGTACTGGCTGCTTTCTCATTTTCCATGAACCGGGCGAGAAGGCTTTCCTTCTCATAACGTGTTCCCAGCGCACGTCCGGTAATGTTTTTGTTACGTTCCGGGTGGAGGTAGCTGTAGCGTCCACGGCTTTCAGTCAGTTTAATCCCGTACCTCTCCAACAGAATTGTCCGGAACATTTCCAGCGAAGTGGCAGACGAAGCGGCATCATCAATCGCGTCGCGGAGGAATTGCTTCTGTGTCTGGAACTTTGTCTTCATCGGTGTTAAGCCGTCTTCGATAATCTTCTCATTGAGCTTATCCAGTTTCTCCTGTCCGCGCCTTTCCGACCAGTATTCCCGATCTGTCTTTCTGCTTTCTGCAGGAGAGAGCAGATCAACCTGATAGAGATTTTCACGCTGGCAGATTTCCATCAACGAGCGTTTCAGGTGTTTTAAGTAGTCCCGTGTCAGATGGTGCTTGTATCCTGCGCGGCTGTCGCAGGGCCGCTCCATGAAGTCCTGCCGCTCCACATCGTACTTGCGCAGACTGTTGATGACGATATGGACATGGATGTTGCCGCTCTTATTGTGGCCGTCCATGTGCGTACAGACAAGCGCCTGATGGCCGGAAAAATTCTTTTTGGCATATTCGAGGCCGATGGCCTGTGCCTTTTCGCCGGTAAGCCCATGATCCGCCTGGTCCCTTGGGTCAAAACTGATAATGTAATGGTGCGCCTTAATATCTCCATACCCCTGATTTTTGTGGAAGCTGGCGTTTAGCATTTCACATTCCACATCGAAGGTCTCCGGGTTACAGTTAATCCCGTCAAGAATAAATTCGGAGCGGAGCTTCATGTTGCCGTTCCGGTCAAGGACAGGCTTCATCCGCAGCTCGTCATATTCATATTTCAGATAATCAATCGCATCTCCATAGTGGGCGTTCTTACTTGCGATGTGTTTCAAAACTGCCATGATACTCACCCACCATCTTAATCACCTCTTTTCGCAGATCCCGAAGCTCTGTAATGCAGCGGTTGATTTCATCCTGCATTGCCTGGGAACGCGCACCGCCCATGTGAAAAAATCTTGCGATCTGGTTTAAGTTGTTCCCGACTTTTCCAAACTCTGCTGTCAGCTTCTGAATCTCTTCAATATCTGCTGTGACATTGTAGACGATCTTCGGCCTGTTGCCCAGGGATGTGTTGCGCACATAGGTAGCTATCGGGCATCCGGCTTCCTCTGCATAAGTTTTCAGCAGGTCATATTCCACGTCGCTGTAGCGGACATAGACGCGGTTCTCATGCCTGATGTTTTCCTCTTTTTTCGGCCTTGCCATTTCTTATTCACCATCCTTTCTCTTTTAAGCGCCGCAGGCAGGAAGCACAGGCACTGTGGCAATGGGAAATGCGGACAGCACACACCTATGGCTCATTTTTGAGCCTTAGCTTTCAGATGCGCCAGCATCACCGGGAGAGCCTGCCTCTCACGCTGCGACTATTTTTAATAGGAGCCAATCCGCACAACGATATACGTTCGCGGACAACCGAGGGAATGGGGAAACGGAATCCCCATCAAGTTTGCCGAGCTGCCGGAACGCACGAAGTGGGTTTTGAGCGGCTATAGGCGAATCTTGTGCTAAACAGCAGTCCCTTCATCTATTCGATTGAAAAACGGCTTTTGACAAGCCCTTTTTGCCCCTTTATTGAAAAATTTGAAAAATCTTTTCCAGAATGGCTTGTCAAATCGCCAAATTGAATCGAATAAGTGAAAGGGGTGTCAGTCGGCGTGGATATTCCCGTCTCAATCGGATACAGGCAGACTGTCATGTCTTATAAAAATCAAAGGAGGCAGAGCAGGCATGACGCAGCAGATGAAGGAAAAACGCTCCCTGGGGGAATCGTTAAAACAGATGGCACAGACGGACCCAAGGACGGTGGACAAGGAAACACTGGTGGACATTCATGATGTGAACATCCACACGGAGCTGAATGACCGGGAGCGGATGCTGGATTTTATCCGGCAGATCAAAAATCCGTATTGTTACCTCGACAATGGGGTGGTTGTAAAGATCAGCTTTGAGGGAAGCCGCAGCATGGAGGATTCCATCAGTCATTACATCAGGACGATGGAAGGATAGGAAGCTTGAAAATTTCACACGTTAATTCGCAAAAGTACTGGACAGGGGTGGCTGGCTGTGGTAAGATAAGTGCTGGGTAAGAAAATAAAAAATCATATCAGAACTCAGTGAGCCTTTCATCTCTCTGGCTATCCCGCATCCGTGTATGCGAAGTGAAGTCAAGGAGGTGAAGGGCTTTTGTTGTCTACAGCAAAAAATCCCAAAACAAAAAAGTACAGAACCGGCCTTTACTACCGTCTTTCCAAAGATGACGGTGACAAGGTGGAGAGCGACAGCATCAGCAACCAGAGGATGATGATCCGTGATTACATCCGCGGGCGTGAGGAATTCTGCGTGGTGGACGAGTATATCGACGACGGATATTCCGGCGCGAGTTTTGACCGGCCTGCATTCCAGAGGCTCTATGAGGATTTGCAGAGCGGGGCTGTCAACTGCATTATAGTCAAAGACCTTTCCCGGTTCGGACGTAATTACATTGATGTCGGAAGGTATCTGGAACACATTTTCCCGGAGATGGGCGTCAGGCTGATTGCCATCAACGACAATTATGACGGCGAGAGTGAGCGGCGCAACAGCGACGCGATCACCGTTCCGATCAAGAACCTGATGAATGATGTCTACTGCCGGGAAATGTCCGTGAAAATCAAAACGCTTCTCGAAGCGAAAAGAAAGCGCGGCGATTGTGTCAGCAACTATGCGCCATACGGCTATAAGAAAAATCCGAGGAATCGTTCGAAGCTGGTTATTGATGAAGGTGCGGCAGAGAATGTCCGAAACATTTACACATGGAAGCTGGAAGGAATGAGTGACCAGGGAATCGCGGACCGGTTGAACCGCTTGGGTATTCCTTCTCCGTTGGAATATCGGATTAAGAGCGGACAGGGCATTTCTGAAAATTTCAAAAAGCGGGAACAGGCAATCTGGTCTTCCAAGGCGGTTTTCAGAATCCTGCATAATGAGATTTACACAGGGACGCTTGTTCAAGGCAAGCGAAAGAAACTTGATTACCGCTCCAAGGAGATTGCACAGATGCCGGAGGATTCGTGGGTGCGCGTGGAAAATATGCACGAGGCCGTGATTGACCGGGAACAGTTTGAGCTGGTGCAGCGCCTTGTTGAAAAGGATACAAGGATTGCCCCTGGAGGGGATAAGGTTTCCCTGTTTTCCGGTTATGTTGTCTGCGGGGACTGCGGCGCGAAGATGGTTATGCGCACTTCCAATACCGGAAAGAAAAAGTACCGTTACCTTATCTGTAACCGGTACAAAAAAGATCGGAGCTGTACGACGCACAATATCAGCTACGAGAAGCTCTATGAGATCGTGTTAAAAGCGGTACAGCATCAGGTGGAGCTTGCCGTGCATATCTCACAGCTGATGGAGACGATGGACGCGGCGACGCTCAACCAGAAACAGCTGGCACAGCTGGACGCAAGGATGATGAGCCTGACGGAAGAGGTGGCGCGTTACGAAAAAATAAGAAAGAATCTGTACGACGATTATGCGGAAGGAATCCTGAGCCGTGAAGATTACATGGAATACGTGGAGCTTTACAGCCGGAAGATCAATGACAGGCAGGATGCGATGAAGGAGGTTTCCAAAGAAAGATCGCTCCTGCAGCATGAAGGCATGGACAGCGAGTGGGTCAGCGCATTTAAGAAGTTTCATAACATCACGGAGCTGACGAGGCCGGTCCTTGTGGAGCTGGTGAAGGAAATCAAAGTCTTTGACAATGGGAGTATCCAGATCGTGTTCCAGTACCAGGACAGCATTTTGGAAATGTTAGAAAATCTCTCAGAGAGCCTGCCCGGAGAAACGGACGAAAAGGAAAAGCGCAAAGAAGGGAGTGCGGAAGATGGCAGTCAAAGTAGAAGTGCTTAAGCTTGGAGATATGGCTCCGGTGCTTGCCGGAGGGCGCGATGGATTTTACCGGACGGCGGTTTACATCTCCGCAACCAGCTGGGCGGAAGATGTGACGGACGCAGCGTCTGTCCTTTCCAAACAGTCGGAGCAGTGCAGGGCATACCTGAGGGAGCATAAGGAATTGAAAAAAGTCGAAACCTATGCAGACCGCAACAGCGTCCGGGATTGCCGGAGGGAATGGCTCCGTCTTCTGGATGATGCAGAGTGCAGGAGATTCGATACCGTCCTGACAAGCTCCCTCCGCTATGTGTCGGAATCGTTCAGTCAGGCCAGTGTGGATGCAGGGCGGTTCTTCTACCCGGCAGGAATCCGCTTTATTGCGGTTGAAGATGGATTCGACAGCAAGCGGGATGATATGCAGGCGTATCTGGAACGGTGTGCAAATATGCAGTGTTCTTATGTGGCCAACCGATGGAGAGAGGATAAATTCACAAACCAGAAAATCTATAAGGTGGCTGTCCCATATGGATACCGCTATGTGGCTGACGGCAATCCACAGATCGTGGTTGACCCTGTGACCGCACCGTATGTGGTGAAGCTGTTTGAAATGGCAATTCAGAAAACACCTGTGATCGACATGGTGCGTTATATGAATGAGCATCAGATCGTGACACCTACCGAGCGGCGCAGACAGCTCTATGGCGAGAAACTGACGGGAAGCCCGTACTGGAAACACGCAGTTGTGAAAAATATTTTGAAGAATCCCTGTTATGTTGGCGACTATGTGATTGGCAGGAGCCGGGAACGATGGGTAAACGGCGTGAAGACGGAATACAAAAAGCTCCCGCCGGAAGAGTGGAAGGTGATCCGGGATTACCATGAGCCGATTATCAGCAGGGAGATCTTCCAGAAGTCGCTGGATGTCCTTTCGGAACGGAGCTTTACGCAGACGTGCAGGAACCGGAACTATCAGAATCCGTACCGGAATGTATTTGTCTGCGGTTGCTGTGGGACGCTGATGACCTGCAACGTGGCTGGTTCCAAAAACGGAAAAGCATATGCCCGTATCTTCTGCGATTCGGGACGGTTTACGAAGGACGGCGGCTGTGAGACTTATGATGTCAGGCAGGATGACGTGATCTGTAAAATGAAAGAATCGCTTGCCGCAGAAATTGGACTGGCGAAGCATATCCGGGATTCTCTTCCCTTTATAAAGAAAAGCGGATGGTATCAGAGTTTGCTTGCCAGCTTTGAACAGAAGAAGCAAGGCGTTCAGGCAGAGATTGAAGCGGCGGCAGATGATGGAGACCATGCGGACGCTCTTTACAGGAAGCTGAAACAGGTAATCGCTGATAAAGAGCATTTTGAAAAGATGTTTGATTCTGACAATCCGTGGATTCAGCAATTCGCTGTTATGGATGCGGATGCCTTGCCGGAGTTTGACCGGAGTACGGTTAGAGCAATCTTTCAAAAGGTAGAGGTTTTTCGTGACGGGCATATCGCACCGCATTTTACATCGGAAGATTGGCAGACAGAGATGAAAAGTTATTGGAAGGAATTTGAGACAGAAGGAGGAACGCCATTATGGGAAGAAGAAACCGCGCAGTAAAATCAACACAGGCCGTGGAAGCACGGCGGCTGGATCAGGAGTGGCGCACAGGGCTGTACGCACGTCTGTCCTGTGAGAATAACAATCTGGAAGATGACCGTTCCCTGATGAATCAGGTGGAGTATGACCGGGAATATATTACACGTCATCCGACCATGAAGCTGGTGGACGAGTACATAGACAATGGCCATACGGGAACCAACTTTGAGAGGCCGGAGTTTCTGCGGCTGATGGAGGATTTGAAAACAGGGCGGGTCAACTGCATTGTGGTAAAAGACCTTTCGCGTTTTGGCAGAAATTATTTGGAGACTGGATATTATCTGGAGAAGATTTTTCCTTATCTGAATATCCGCTTCATTGCAATCAATGACCATTACGACAGCATGGATGCAACGACAAAGGATAACCTTGTCGTGCCGATCAAAAATCTCGTCAACGAAATGTATGCCAAGGACATCTCCCGTAAAATTACCTCCACCATGCGGATGAAGGAGAAGAAAGGGGAAATCTGGTACGGTATTGCCCCGTATGGTTATCTGAAGGATGCAGAGGCACCTTTCCATTTAAGTCTGGATGAAGATACAGCTCCGTATGTGCGGCTGATGTTCACATGGGGACTGCAGGACATGAGTTATGGAGAAATTGCTTTCCGCCTGAATGAGATTGGAGCAGAGACACCGACGCAGCGGCTGGACCGGCTTGGCAGGTTAAAGCCGGATGCAAAGAGGTACAAAGATCATTGGGGCGTGACTACGGTGAAAGGAATCCTGAACAGCCCGATTTACATGGGAGATACCTTTTATAACCGCACCCACCAGTCGATCATCGAAGGCACAAAAGCACACCGGACAGCGCGGGAGGACTGGTTCGTGATACCGGATACCCACGAAGCTCTTGTAAGCAGGGAGGATTTCAGCCGTCTTTCGGAAATACTGGAGAAGCGCAAGCAGAAGCAGATTAAAAAGCAGGAAAATCACAGTGACCTGCGTGAAGAAACACCGGACGTGCTGAAAGGACTATTTTACTGTTCGGACTGCGGAAAGCGGATGTTTTATTGCAGGGACATCCGCAAAGGAGAAGTCAGACGCTGTGATTATTACTGCAGCGGGTTCCGTTATGGAAGGGAACCAAGCCATTGTAATAAGATTGAATTCCCGGACAGACTGATACGGACGCTCGTGTTAGATCAGATTCGCTTGCAGATACAGGCGGCCTGCCGGGTGTTTGAGCTGTCAAAGGAAATGGAAAAATCCGATGTGAACCGAAAAGCGCAGAAGAAGCTGGAAGCACAGGTTGAGGATTTGAACCAGAAGCTGCTCGTCTTATCTGCAAAGCGGCACCGCTTGTATGAGGATTTTGCGGATGGGGTTCTGACCGAAGAGGATTATAAGGATTTCAAGGCAAGGTATGACGGGCAATTCCATCAGTGTACGAATAAGCTGATGGAAACGGAGAAACAGCTGGAAAAGCTAAGGAGCAAAATTGAACCGGAGCCAGAATGGACGGAGCTTGTCGAAAAAATCGGGCGCACGGGAAAGCTCACTTATGAGATTGCACACGAAATGGTCAGCCGGGTGGAGATTGGTTCGGATAAGGTTTTGCGGATCACCTTTCGTCATAAGGACTGGATGCAGGAGCTGGCAGAAATGGAGGCAAGAATTTCATGATTGCATTATATATCCGGCTGTCGCTGG
Organism: Clostridiales bacterium; assembly: GCA_021202175.1. GTDB lineage: Bacteria > Bacillota > Clostridia > Lachnospirales > Lachnospiraceae > Anaerobutyricum. The sequence goes on from JAJQDO010000154.1 coordinate 11,525, forward strand.
CAGATGAAGACATCAGCAGTGAAAAAGAGGAAAGCAACAGCATTGTCAACCAGAGGGAGCTTCTCTATGATGTGGTAAAGGAACACCCGGAATTTGCCGGTGATGAAGTTGAAGAATTTGTAGACGATGGTTACAGCGGTATGAACTTTGACCGCCCCGCGTTCCAGAAAATGCTGATGCTCATCCGGCAGAGGACAGTAAACGTCGTGATCGTGAAAGACTTCTCGCGGTTCGGGCGTGATTATGTGGAAGTCGGGGACTACATGGAGCGAGTATTCCCATTCCTGGGAGTACGGTTCATCGCCGTAACAGACGGTTATGACAGCGTGGCGCACCAGATCGGGGATGATAAAGACCTGGAGATCATTATTAAGAATATCGTCAACAGCTATTACAGCAAAGACTTATCCGAGAAAATCCTTACGACGGTCCGTGCAAAACGGCGCAGGGGCGAGTACGTATACAGCGGCCGTCCTTTCGGCTATCTGGAAGACCCGGAGAATCCGGCAAAGATTGTGATTGATAAAGAAGCCGGACAATATGTCCGTTCCATGTTTGACATGGCGTTGAAAGGCTGGGACACACGCATGATTGCCCACAAGATGAATGATCTGGAAATCCCGACGCCGAATGAATACAACCAGCTCCACCAGATCAAGGGGAAATGGGGACGGTTGACCAAGGGAGAGCATATCTTTTGGGATTCGCAGAAGGTGGTGCGGATTCTTTCTGACCCGGTGTATGCAGGTGCCTATGTATCTGCGAAGCATGTGAGGATTGTTGCAGGCAAAAAGAAAACGCGGGCTGCGACACCGGAAGAGCAGATCTGGATGTATGACCACCATGAAGCAATCGTGACGATGGAGGAATTTGAGAAGGCGCAGGAAGTATTCCGTCCGAAAGCAAATCACTTTGTTCTGCCTTATAAAAGGAATCCACTGAAAGGGAAAATCGTCTGTGGCACCTGCAATTATACGATGGTCTATCAGGAGCGAAAGGTTATGGACTGTTTCTATATGTGTTCCTGTACTTATAAAACCAATCTGGACTTTGGGTGCAGCAAGGAGCGTATCCCGGAGGGGATGATTAACGACATTGTGTTCCGGCAGCTGAAGCTTTGGTTTCAGGTTCTGCACCAGATCGACGGAAGGCTCAAGGAAGAGGAAAAACAGCGGTTTAAGCAGATGCAGGAGACGGCAAAGGAAGTCAGCCGGGTGCAGAAAATACTGAACGGCCTGCAGAATAAGAAAGTTACCCTCTATGAAGATTACAGTGAGGGAAAGCTGGGCAGGGAAGCATTTATCAGTAAACGCGATGTGATCGCGGAGGAGATCGCCGGCGTAAAGGAGCAGGTCAATGAGCTGCACAGGAAAGAAAATGAAATCCGCAACGGAAAGCGTAAGCGGAAGGGCGAATTTGAAGAGCTGATTCAGCGGATAGATATTTTTCAGAATGAGATTATCCTTACACGGACAATGACAGAAGCCTTTCTTGACAAGGTGATCGTATATGACAAGTTTCATATAGAGATACGGTGGGCATGGCAGGACCTGATTGCTGATATGGGGCTTCTGGAAGAAGTGGACGAAGAAATGAGGACGGCGGCACATAATCGGATGGAACAGGAAGCGTCTGCGGAAACCGACGCGGCGGCAGAAGAAAAAGAAGAGGCTGCGGTGTGACAGCTGAAAAGAAAGCGAGACAACGATATGAGAATTATGAGATCAGTTTTAAGATTTATGGTGAAGGTGGTGCTGCTTCCGGTAGCGGGGGCAGCTGTGATCCTGAAATGGGCGGGGACGCTTGTCGTGTCCTGCTCGGCATGGATTTTCAGAATCCTGGCTATGGTGTTCTTCCTGACGGCGGTACTTAGCGGACTGATGGGCTTAGAGGACTGGCCCGCAGTCGGAAGAATGCTGGCGGGAGCGTTTGTTATCTTCTTGATTCCGTGTGTCGGGGAGACAATCGTGGCGGTGATGGAGTTTGTCAGCAGCACACTGGTTGGATTTATTATGTCGTGAAGGAGGGAAACATTGTGACAGTAGGACAGAGGATAAAATATTTCAGAAAGCAGAAAGGCATGACGCAGAAACAGCTCGCTGTAGCGGCTGGATTGCCGGAGCATAATGCAGATGTAAGAATTACACAGTATGAAAGTGGAAGGCGGACGGCAAGGGAGACGCTCCAAAAAGCATTGGCCAAGGCTTTAGACGTCAGCCCGACAGCAATCGCACCGCCGGATATGGGAAGTGCGGGCGGTGTGATGCAAATACTTTTTATGATGGAAGACGAGTATGGAATGAGTGTCTATGCTGACCGGTCCAGGTTACGTTTGGTGTTTGATAAACAGCTGATCGACGGCGAATTGGGTGGAATGCTGGCAGAGTGGATTTCCATGCGCCGACGGATGGATAACGGAAGCCTGACAAGGGAAGAGTACAATAACTGGAGATATAATGTGCCGGAAGTGATTACGGAGGAACGTAAAAAGATGGTGATGATCTGATGGTGAGGATATAAGAGCGTAAAATAAGAGGGAAGCATCTTGATGGCCCTACGGGTCTTTGGGGTGCTTCCTCTTTCTATGGGGTAGGCAATGTTTTAACGAGTATAATGGTCTGAAATTTTGCCCGGAAACAGTAGATTTTCAAGAAAATTTTTGAAAGACATGGTTGATTACTTCGATTGAATTGAGTAAACTATAGACATGGATTTTTTGAAATGAGGAAGGGAAACCTATGAACCATATCAGAGACATTGAGACAATGCGGTTCACAACAGAGCTGCAGACATTTGACAGAAAAAGCGCCAGGATTGATGCAAAAGCACTGGCTATTCCGATTGTGGCTTTCGCAAATGCGGATGGCGGTGATATTGCCATTGGTATAGAGGATAAGGGCGATGTAACGGGAATTGATGGTTATGAAGAGAATTTGAATGAGCTTCTGCGTGTTCCCTTTGATTACTGTGTTCCTACGGTAAATGTGGATACGGAAATGATGGATTGTATTGATGTAAAGGGCAATCCCAATCATATCCTGATTATGCATGTCATGCAGAGCAACCAGCTTCATGCAAACCAGGCAGATGAAGTGTATTATCGGATCGGGGACAAGTCCAAGAAGATGAATTTTGAACAGCGTACCCGTCTGATGTATGCGAAGGGTGCGAGGTTCTTTGAAGATGCTCCCGTGAGGGATGCAACGATAGATGATATTGATCTGGATTTTGTGCAGAGCTATATCAAGAAAATCGGTTATGGCAGAGGGCCTTTGGAATACCTGCGCGGAAACAAGGATTTTATTGTTTCGCGTGACGGCAGGGATGAAATCAGCGGAGCTGCAATTTTGCTTTTTGGGAAAAATCCTCAACGGTTCTTTCCGAGGGCAAGAGTACGCTTCATCCGCTATGAAGGAACCGAGGCGAAGGTCGGCACGGAGATGAACGTCATCAAGGATGTGATCTTTGAGGGCAAGATTCTTGATATGACACAGAAATCGACTGAATTTGTAAAAACACAGATCAGTGAGCATACATTCCTGGGTAGTAAAGGCCGCTTTGTGACAATTCCGGAGCTGCCAGAATTCTGCTGGACAGAGTTGATCATAAATGCTATCGGACACCGTGAGTATAGCATCATGGGGACGGATATCCAGATAAAAATGTTTGATGACCACTTTACGGTGGAAAGTCCGGGAATGCTGCCGGGGATCGTCCGCACTACGAATATCCGGGAGATTCATTTCTCGCGCAACCCTAAGATTTTTGAATTTCTCCATGAGTATGATTATGTGAAAGAGTTTGGGGAAGGCGTTGACCGTATGTATCGGGAAATGAATGATGCCGGGTTGCCTGAACCAGAGTACAGAACGGTGGAGTTTATGGTTTTTGCCACGTTGAAGAACCATAAATGGATGGAAAATCAGAATAACTTGGTGGGTACCCACCAAGATACCCACCAAGATACCCACCAAGATAATCCGCAAGAGGTTAGTGATGGTGGCAAGAAGGGATTACAGGAAAAAATGGAGAGGCTTGTTGAATTTTGCAGTCAGCCGCGGAGCCAAAAAGAAATGATGCAGTTTCTTGAATTGAAAGATAGAGCTAATTTTAGAAGAAACTATCTTACGCCGCTTCTGGAGGCAGAGAAAATAAAGAGAACAATGCCGGATAAGCCAACAAGCAGAAATCAGAGGTATGTGAAGGCGTGAATTGTTTTGTGAGGGAATTCTTGCTATGAATAAAGAAGAGTTGATTACAGCGATTGCAACGATAATTTCTGATTTTAGACAAGGGGAATTGCCGTTTAAGTTAGATGCTGAACATGTAAGAAAATGGATTGACCAATTTGCGTCAGAGGAACAAACTGTTGTTTTACAAGAAACTCTTCACATACTTTCCAGACAGTATTTTAAGAGAGAACGGATAGACAATTTTTTAATACAGGTTGTAGAACGCTTGGTAGAGAATGCACCACTTGAAAAGTATGTTTTTGTCCAGAATCAAAAAAAGGGGCAAAGTCAAAAAATTATTTATAGGAAAATACAAGCAATTTATAAAGAGTTTTACGGACAAGAATGTGTTTGTCAGTCGGACAATTTTACAAGAGGCGATGTGGAATATGTATATATTGATGATGGCCTGTATACTGGAGGTAGAGCCAGAGAGGATTTGAGCTTATTGATTGATAGTCTGCCCCTAGGAGTAACACTGGTTGTCTTTTATATGATAGCATATAGTAATGGCTGTCGATATACTGAAGAGAAAATTAGAAAAAAGGCAGCAGAAAGAAATATTTCAGTTTGTTTTCAATATGGTAGATTGTTTTATAATGATAGGAACTGTGTTTCAAAACAGATAGACATCGTATGGCCATTTCAATCAAGTAGAGGTTTAGACGACGTTAAAGCTTATGAAGATAGACTGATTCAGACAGGAAAGGCGAATTATATTTATTTCAATGAGTGTAATAAAGGAAATTCTGGTCCCTTTTCTAATGTTGAGAATCAAATGAAGGTAAGCGAAATCTTTCTGAAGTATGGCCTCAAAATTACAGCTAGATTGGGGAAAAGTACATTCAGACCATTAGGTCTCACTAATACGCCTTCGTTTGGATTTGGTTCATTATGTGTCACAGATTTTAATATCTCAAATACAGCTCCTCTTGTCCTCTGGTGGGGAAGTATTGATTCAAGTCAGACGGATGAAATTTTGACTTGTTGGTATCCTTTGCTACCAAGACGAAACAATAAGGAATTTTATCAAGAAGTTAATAATTATGAGGAAGAATTTTCCGTCTACAACTATACTGATGTCCTTAAAACCGTGTTACGTTTGGCAGCCATACGTCATCAAGAGGTAGTAAGAGAAGAACAAAAAGGCATAACAGATTTCAGAAAAGTGAGTATAGATTTAAATGAGATAGTAAGAAAGAGACAAGAAAGTGAACTGCTTCAATACATGAATAGTATGAATATGAATACAATCAAGGTAATTCAAACAGCAATGTATTTAGGACGTGATTATAAACTTCCAGACATTCCTGATGAGCAAATGGAAGAGTATTTAGAAATAATGGCGGAAAATCCAGGTTTTGTAATTCCGTGTCCATCGCGTCGGGTAAATAATCCTGAAGAAGTATTTTTGGAGTGGCTTGATGATTTGTTATTTCAAAAAGGGTGGAAAAGCAAGGATATAGAAATCAATCAGATTTATGAGAAGGTTCCCTTGGATGAATATTTGCAAGCTGCATTTGAAATTCTGGGGATATAGTAATATAGATGGCGAAGACAAAGACACAGATAATCGGTAAACGCATGGATGGATTAAACGAAGAACAAAAGGAAAGACTGGATGAATTTATCAGGGAAGCCTTTTATCTTACGGAAGATGAATATGCTGCTCTTGATGGTGTGCGGCCAATGGATTATGAAATGTATAAGCAACTTGAACGAAGGCTGACGGAAATAGGATGCTGTGAGCATTTCTTTCAATTATTACAAAGGTATCCGTCCTTTCTTGAAAAGGAAACTGAGGAAATAGAAAAAGAGCTGATGTTTGATTATGACGATGAGGAAAGAATTCAAGAGAGCAAAGCGAATGTCTGGCAGAGACTTTGCAAGCAAATCAAAGAGGAAACAGGCGACGATCTAATGACCAATAACTATCTGCAGTAATTCAGAAAACTGTTATCAACATATCTCAAAAGAAAGAACTACCAATAGGGTGGTTCTTTTTTTTCGCCCTTTTGCAGGGCATTCTGAAAATTTTCTTTTGTTCCTATCTTGACAAATTCACA
>JAJQDO010000241.1 GCA_021202175.1 Clostridiales bacterium
CAAAGACAGGATGTACATATCGTGTTCTCAGCAAAAAGGGGTTCCCCTTTCTTTTTCGGCGTTATCGAAAGAGAAAATTTCTGTTTGCCTCTTTTTTGTTGTCTGTTTGTGAATTATACGTACTGTCTCTGTTTCTGTGGCAGATTGAGACTGTCGGCTGCTACAGTCATTCTTCCGAAGAGATAATGGATTATCTTGACACGCTGGGCATTCGGAGCGGAAAGCGACTGTCAGAGATATCCTGCCATGACCTGGAAGAGATGATCCGTGAAGATTTTGATGATATCGCCTGGGTTTCCTGCGACTTGCAGGGGACGCTGCTCACGGTAACCATAAAAGAAACGCTGGATACGGAAGCGATTGCGGCTGACACGGAAGACGTTCCCTGTAATCTGATCGCGTCAAAAGAGGGGGTGATCGATTCGATTGTCGTGCGAAGCGGCAGCGCTCTCGTGAAGCAGGGGGACGCGGTAAAGGCGGGCGATGTGTTAATCTCCGGTGCCATCGAGTTGTATGATGACAGCGGTGAATTACTGGAAAACATTTTGGTGAAGGCGGAAGGGGATATTACAGCTACCACGAAAATCAGCTATGAGGATTCTTTTTCTTTGCTTTATTATGTTAAAGAGTATACTGGGAAGACCTCGTCCACTTATCAGCTGCTTTATGAAGATTATCTGTTGGAATTTCCTGATTTTTCAACTTGGCCACTTCTTTCTTCCCTGTTACCCGCTTTGTTCGGAAATGGAGAAGATTACGCATATTATGATGAAGAGACCGTACAGACCATGCTTCATATCGGATCGCAGCTATACCTTCCCCTGACATTTTATGCGACGGCCCGAAGGGAATGCGATATTACGGAAAAAATATACACGGAAGCGGAGGCAAAAGAAGAGGCCGAAAATCGATTATCCATATTTCTGAAAGAATATGAAGAGAAAGGGGTAGAAATATTAAAGAAAAATGTTAAAATAGTATGTGATGAGAATACATGTACGGTGAAGGGAACCATCACCCTGCGGGAACATTTCGGAAAGATTCAGGAGATTGACGAGGAAGAATTTCGGGCGCAGGAGGAGGCATCCGGAGCGGTACGGGAAACAGGAGAATAATGGAATGAATATATCGGAAATCGAGTTTTCTTTTCCGGCGGCACATGCGGGGAATGTTTTTGGCCAATTTGACACGAATATGAAAAAAATTGAGAGGGCACTGCACGTGACCCTTATCTTTCGCGATGATAAATTAAAAATAATCGGTACGGAAAAGGACTGTAAACGGGCGAAGGACGTAGTGGAAGAGCTGCTGCTTTTGTCGGAACGGGGAAATGTGATTTTAGAACAGGATGTGAATTACGCATTGTCCCTATCTATGACCGATGAGGTGTCCACGATGACAGCACTCGACAGTGATATCATCTGCCATACGGTAATGGGAAAGCCGGTCAAACCAAAGACGAAAGGGCAGCAGGAGTACATGAAGCTGATTGACGATAAGATGGTCGTTTTTGGCGTCGGACCAGCTGGAACAGGGAAAACGTATCTGGCGATGGCCAAGGCTATCACCGCGTTTAAGGCCAATGATGTCAGCCGTATTATTTTGACCAGACCGGCCATTGAAGCGGGAGAAAAGCTGGGGTTTCTGCCGGGAGACCTGCAGAGCAAGGTTGATCCTTATCTGCGGCCTCTGTATGACGCTCTCTATGAGATGATGGGAGCAGAGACGTTTCAGAAAAACATGGAAAAAGGATTGATTGAAGTCGCTCCACTGGCTTACATGCGCGGGCGGACTCTGGATAATGCTTTCGTCGTCCTCGATGAGGCACAGAATACGACGCCGGCCCAGATGAAAATGTTTCTCACGAGAATCGGCTTCGGTTCCAAGGCCATCATCACGGGCGATATGACCCAGAAGGACCTCCCGGAAGGATCACAGTCCGGTCTGGACGACGCGCTACGGATTTTAAAGGGTATCGAGGAGATCGGCATCTGTATGCTGACGAGCGAGGATGTGGTGCGCCATCCTCTCGTGCAGAAGATTGTTTCCGCTTATGAGGAAGACGAGAAAAAACGGGCTTCGAAAGCGCAGAAGAAACGGATGGAGAATAGCGGCTATCACAGAGACGACCAATATAGGAGAAATAATCGAAATAACAAGGATAATAGAGACAGAAGAGATGGCCTTCGGGCTGATCGCCGGAGGAATGGATGATAGTTATAGAAGAGATAACTTTCGAGATGACCGTCGAAAAAACAGAGTAGAACAAGGATATATTTCATCTAGCGATTGGTAGAAAAACAAGAAACAGTTGATAAACGGAAAGAAGTGATCCCCATGAAGATTGATATCGAGAATTGTTATAAAGAAAATATCGTACCAGATTACGAGACGATCATACGAAAGGTGATTGAGCGAGCGCTGGATTATGAGGAATGCCCTTATGAGACACAGGTTTACGTGCTGCTCACGGATAATGAGGAGATTCATCAGGTGAACCTGGAGCACCGACAGATTGACCGGCCCACGGATGTCTTATCGTTTCCCATGGTATCTTACACGCAACCGGCGGATTTTTCTGATGTAGAGGAAAGAGATCCGGACGCTTTCCATCCCGAAACCGGAGAGCTTCTGCTGGGAGATATCCTTATTTCCATGGACAAGGTACAGGAACAGGCGGAAGAATATGGGCATTCTCTGCAGAGGGAGTTAGCCTTCCTGGTGGCACACAGCATGCTGCATCTTATGGGATATGATCATATGGAGGATGGCGAACGTCAGATTATGGAAAGAAAACAGGAAGAGATTCTAAAGCAATGCGGCTACGTTCGGGAGGGATAAGCATGAAGACTTACCATACGATCATCATCGGCGCTGGCTCATCAGGGATTGCCGCGGCCATGGCTTGTGCCAAAGGAGGACAAAGGGTTCTTCTCATCGATCGCTGCGATCAGATCGGGAAGAAGATTCTCGTGACGGGGAATGGCAAATGTAATCTGACGAATCTCCGCCAGTGCCCGGAATGCTATCGGGGTGAAGCTCCCGCTCAGATCGGGAGCATTTTTTCTGCCTTTGGTCTGGAGGAGACCATGCAATTATTCCGACAAGCGGGGATATTGACCAGAGAGAAGAACGGCTATGTCTATCCATACAACGAGCAGGCGGCTTGTGTCCGGGAGGCTTTTGAGAGCGTTCTTCTTTCGAAAAGCAATCTGAAAATCATGACGGACACTTCTGTGGAGAAGATAAAGCGGCAAAAAGATATCTTCATCGTGGGCATTAAACATTACTGCCATCAAGTCGGCACAGGAATGCACAGGAAAAAACAGGGCATGCCCATTGCTGAAAGATACGAAAAAAAGCAAGATTATGTCATTAAAAAAGGATACGAGAAGGAACAAAGGCTGGTCAATGGCAAGGGCTGTAATAGAGGAAAAAGCTTTTCGTATAACGGAGGCGTTGAGAATGGACAGAATCCAACGGAAACCAAGGAGTATATCACTTGTCAGAGTCTCATTATCGCTACTGGTGGCCTCGCCGGGCCGAGGCTTGGATGTGACGGCAGTGGGTATGATTTCGCCCGCGAGATGGGGCATCATATCATAAAGCCATTGCCTTCACTGACGGCATTAAAATCCTCCGCCCCCTTTCTGAAAAAGGTAAGCGGCGTGCGCAATCAGGCGCGTATAACCCTTTTTGTAGACGGAGCAAATGTGGCGGAGGAAAGAGGCGAACTACAATGGACGGATTACGGGATATCCGGAGTCGCAGTGTTCCAAGTCAGCCGCTATGCGGTACTGGCTCTGGAAGAAAAACAATCTGTCCGGCTGGTCATTGATTTTATGCCGGAATATGAAAAGAACGTTCTTGAGCATCTATTGGATGATTCCCGAAACCGCTGCTCTTATAAAACGGGACAGGCATTTCTAAACGGATATGTCGCGGCAAAATTATCCCCGGTATTGCTCCGGGAGGCGCGTATTGTGCCTGACGTTGTTGTCAGTCAATGGTCACAGAATGAACTACAAGCCATTGTCCGTGTGATGAAAGGCTTTGTCCTGAAAATCAACGGGTACGTGGGCTACGAAAACCCACACGTGACCCAGGGCGGTGTAGACCTGAACGAATTGACGGACACGCTGGAATCCTGCCTATGCCCCGGTCTGTTTTTTGCCGGCGAAGTGGTGGATGTGGATGGCATTTGCGGCGGCTACAACCTCCAATGGGCCTTTTCCAGTGGCAGCGTGGCCGGTGAGAGCGCTTTCCGAAGGAATGAAAGGAAAACCGTATGATTCGTATATCGCAGATAAAATTAAGGATAAATCACACAGAAGAAGAATTATTGGAGGCCATTCGAAAAAAGGCGCACGGAAATACTCCACTGACATGGCGTATCGTAAAGCGTTCCATCGATGCCCGAAAGAAACCGGAATTATACTACATTTATACCATCGAAGCATCCTTTCCTAACGAAAAGAAAGTATTGCATTTCAAAAACAGCAGTTGGAACGTAGCAAAAACCGAGAAATATCATTTTCCGCATAAAAATACGAAAAAGTTGAAACTACATGAGCGGCCTGTCATCATCGGTTTAGGGCCGGCAGGACTGTTTGCCGGGGTGATTCTTGCCAGAAACGGGTTTTCGCCGGTCATTTTTGAACGAGGCGACTCCATAGAGGAACGTACCAAAAAGGTAGAGGCATTTTTTGAGAAAAACATCCTGGATGAAGAATCAAATGTGCAGTTCGGAGAGGGCGGCGCCGGTACATTTTCTGACGGAAAACTAAATACCCTGGTCAAGGATAAATACGGAAGAAATCGTTTTGTCCTGGAAGAATTCGTCCGTCACGGAGCCCCGGAAGAGATTCTTTATGACGCCAAACCCCATATCGGCACGGATATACTGAAAAGTGTCGTGGCATCGATTCGGGAAGAGATTCTGTCTTTGGGCGGAGAGATTTATTTTGGCGCGAAAGTTACTGAGCTGATCACAAAAGAGGAGACAGCTTCCTTTGAAAAACCGTGCATGAAAAGAATGATCGGTCTGCGCGTGCAGATCAGAAAAGAAGAACAAATTGAATGCCTGGAATGGCCCTGCGAACAGGCGATTCTGGCCATCGGACATAGCTCCAGAGATACCTTTTCCATGTTATATGATCAACAGGCAGTCATGACGCCCAAGGCTTTTGCTGTTGGCCTGCGGGTAGAACATCCTGCTGAGATGATTAATGAGAGTCAGTACGGAAAGAATTATCCCTCCTCTCTTTCGGCAGCCAGTTATAAATTAGCCCATGCCTGTGACAATGGGAGAAATGTATATTCCTTTTGCATGTGTCCGGGCGGATATGTGGTTAATTCCTCTTCGGAAACAGGACGACTTTGTGTAAACGGCATGAGCTTTTACGGACGTGACGCCCATAATTCCAACAGTGCCATCATCACCACGGTGACACCTGAGGACTTTGGATCGCTGCATCCCTTGGCCGGTGTGGAATTCCAGCGTAAATATGAAACTCTTGCTTATCAGGCCGGAAAGGGAAGAATTCCGGTGCAGTTATACGGAGACCTGAAAGCTGGGAAAATCAGTACCGGCTTTGGTAATTTTGAACCTTGTATGAAGGGAAACTGGAACTTTGCGGACCTGCGGACCTGCCTTCCTTCTTATGTCATCGATTCTTTTTTGGAGGGCATGAGGACCTTCGGACGTCAGATTCATGGGTATGACCGGGAGGATACGATTCTTTCAGGTGTAGAGACGAGAACTTCCTCTCCCGTTCGTATCGAAAGAGATGACAGTGGGCAGTCAAATATACGAGGATTATTCCCCTGCGGTGAGGGAGCCGGGTATGCCGGAGGTATCACTTCTGCTTCCATGGACGGCCTGCGCATAGCAGAATCCGTAGCCGAATACATGTACTAGAAGTTCCGGCATTTCATAATATATTTCTGTTCAAATCTTGCGCACACAGAAATTAAGTATCAAAAATATGATACTTTCTACAGTTTCTTCATGTTATTGACATAGATAACAAAAAAATTGTAACAAAAATTTAAAAATTATATGAATTAGAAATTTACATTTAGAAACTTTTACCGTATAATAGGAGTGAAAGCCATATTCATTTCAATATAAAAACTTTTGAAGCTTTTGCCATACTATATAATATGAGAGAGAAAAACCGATGTTATTTGTTATGATATCATTTGTCTCTCAGATTATACATACAGGTAGAGTTATAGAGGGAGATACTGATGAACCAAAAAGATATCGATCGAATTAATGAACTATATCATAAATCAAAGGGAGAAGGACTGACAGAGGCCGAAGCAGCGGAACAGAAACAACTGCGTAAGGACTATATTCTCGCGATTCGCAGAAATCTCAGAGGATCACTGAATAACATTTCTGTGGAAAATGAGGACGGAAGTATCACAAATCTCGGGGAAAAATATGGTAAAAAATATTCGGGCAATTAGCGCGAGAAAGCAGGTGATATTATGTCACAACAGGGCAATAATATTGATTACAAGGAAGTATTGAGAAAAGAGATGCGAAAAAAGAGAGATTCCCTTACCATGGACCAGATCTGCGAACAGTCGAATCGGTGCCTGGACCAGCTTAAGGGACTCCTGGAATTTCAAAAAGCAGAGTGGATTTACTCCTACATGGCCATCGGTTCGGAAGTGGATACGATATTGATGATATCAGAATTCATCCGTATGGGCAAACAAGTTGCCGTCCCAAAGGTTGAGAAGGATGTTATCGTTTTTTATGAGATCCAGTCGATCAAGGACTGCAAGCCGGGACTGTTTGGCATCCTGGAACCGGTAAGCTATAAAGCTCCAGCGGAAGATCCTGGATTAATTCTCCTTCCGGGACTGGCTTTTGATAAGGCAGGGAATCGCCTCGGATACGGCGGCGGATATTATGACAAATACTTAAAAGCACATCCGGATTTTTCCAGTGTGGCACTTGCTTTTGAACTTCAGCTTTTGGATGATGTGCCATGCGAAAAACATGATAAGCAGGTGGAATACATTGTCACGCCGGACAGAATCATAAAATGTTGACGCAGTGGATATTGTGCGTCTAAATTAGTATATAAATCATCACTTATACCATTGATTGATGTGCGAAAAGTATCGTTCTGATTTGATATGTTGTCGAATCAGGGCGATTTTTTGTTTTTTGCAGGAAAAAGCATGTTATTTGGCAAAATATCTATTCCTTTAATGTTTTATGAGAAACTCAAATTTTATAAATAATTATTCCCAATCGTCACATTTCAAAAATTTCAATCATGATCAGGGCGTCAAAGAGTCGTTTTCGTTGGTGAAAATGTTTTTGAAAATTTGCGCCGTGTAATATCCTGAGGTAATGTGACGCACCATTGTTAGATATAGTGGTCGAAGGTTCGGATAATTGTCAATGGATTTTATTAGTGCTAGGGAATTACATTAGCAAAGAGTGATGTAATTTGTATAAATAACATCACTCTTTGCATTTGGGTAACATAATTCAAAAAAACATTCCTGTAAAATAAATCTGCCATGTTGCAAGACAGATGTGTATCTGCGCAATGTAAAAATACTTCCTTTTTACCTTTCATTCATAAATAACCATCGCATTATGTGACAAATGTACGTCTATGCACTTCTAAAATCATTTATTATATTTACATACGTAAAAATAAATATTAAATTCTTGCAAAATTTCAAGCAAATTATATGAAAAAATAGAAAAAAAGTAAAAATAATTTTACGTTTCCTGTTGACAACCATCTTCGGATAACGTATAATAATAGCGTAATTCATTGCAAGTTCAAACGAAAGCGAGATAATGCATAAAGTATCCGTTTACGGGTTTTATCTGTAGAAAACGAACATGTCTTTTTGTATATGGAAACTATCTGTCATGAAAACCGTTTAATTTGCAACTGAACTATTGGAGTGTCGGAATTATCATTGATTGAACAGGAGAGAAGGAAGATGAAGAAGGTTGTAGATGATGTTCGTCTGATGGTCAAGGTCTGCGATATGTACTATAATCAGAATCTCAGTCAGCAGGTGATCGGCAATACCTTGAACCTTTCCCGCCCCACTGTTTCCCGCCTTCTGGTCTCTGCCAGAGAGAAAGGTATCGTACAGATAACAGTTTCCAACCTGGAATCTATCGCTCACTGGGAGCTGGAAAGAAAACTGGAGAAGATGTATGCGCTGAAAGAAGTGATTATCGTAGATTCGGGGTCGACGGAGAAAGAGCAGAAAGAGATTCTGGGCAGTGCCGCGGGCCAATATCTGAATACTACGATTAAAGACGGATATACTGTTGGCGTTTCTATGGGTTCTACTCTGTACCAGGTTGTTCACCACATGCCAGAGCCGACGGCGAAGGGCGTCACTTTTGTTCCACTGATTGGTGGGATGGGTCAGCTTCGGATGGATCTGCATTCGAACAATCTGGCAGAGTCACTGGCTAAGATTTATGAGGGAAGATTTGTGCCGCTTCATGCACCGGCTCGTGTGTCCAGCAAAGATGTCCGGGATGAGTTCATGAAGGAGAAGAGTCTTGCGGAGACATTGAATATCGCCAGACATCTGGATGTCGCGATTCTCGGTATCGGCTATCCATTTAAGAATTCGGCGATTACAGCTACCGGTTATTTTAAGGAAAACGAGATTGAAAACCTGAAAAAGAAGAATGTGGCGGGAGATATCTGTATGCAGTTTTTTGATGTCACGGGAAATACGTCTCCTTTTGAAAAGGATAATTATGTGATTGGTATTGATATCCATAACTTGTGTACTATTTCTCATTCTGTGGGAATCGCTGGCGGGATTGATAAGATTTCCTCGATCAGGGGAGCTCTCAGAGGACACTATATCAATACTCTGATTACAGATATCTGCTGCGCGGAAGCGTTGGCGAGTAAAGATAACATTTAATACTTTTTAATATTTATTGAAACGATTTGAGGAGGTTATATTATGAATGAGATTTTGAATCTGGACATTAACGACATGCCACAGACAGAGTTTGATTGTTCCTGCGGACGACATCATAATTTTAGTGTGCATGATATGTCGATTCGCAAAGGGGCGATTGAAGACCTGCCGAAGATGGCGGCGCCCTTCAAAGATGGCAAGATTCTGGTAGTATTTGACAATAATACCTACAAGGTGGCTGGACAAAAAGCTGTGGAACTCCTGAAGGCGGATGGATTCAACGTCAAAGAACTGCTTTTTGATACAGGAGATGATATCCTGATTCCAGATGAGAGAACCCTTGGAAGGATTGTCCAGGAACAGGATCTGGACGTAACATTGATGATCGCTGTCGGTTCCGGCGTGATTAATGATTCGGTGAAGTTTGTCACTTCCCGTACGAAGTTACCATACATCATTGTAGCGACGGCACCTTCCATGGATGGTTACGTGGCGGATGGCGCGCCAATCTTTTCCCAGGGATATAAATATTCTCCTGTAGCACATCTTACCTATGGACTGGTCGGAGATACCGATATTTTAAAGACAGCGCCGCAGGATATGATCCAGGCCGGTTACGGGGATGTGGTCGGTAAGATCACGGCAATCGCTGATTGGGATCTTTCTGTGAAGGCAAATAACGACTATCGCTGTGACACCTGCGTCACATTGGTGACGAGAGCTCTGGATAAATGCTTTGCCAAAGCGGAGGGTCTGAAGACCAGGGACGCGGAGTCTCTCGGAGCTCTTCTGGAAGCATTAACGCTAACGGGAGTAGCCATGGCTCTTGTCAATATTTCCCGTCCTGCATCGGGAGCGGAGCACATGCTTTCTCATTATTGGGAGATGGATTACATCGCGCGTGGGTTGAATCCGAATCATCACGGCATTCAGGTGGGCGTGGCGACGCCGGTTATTGCCCGGTTCTTTGAACTGATGGAGGATCTGCTCCCAGAAGGGACCAAAGAGCTTTGTCCTTCTCCGGATGAGATTAAGAAGATTCTCGAAAAAGGCGGCGCGCCGACGAGCCCAAAGGAGATTGGCATCGACCGGGAGCTGTTCCGCCAGAGCTTACATCATGGTTACACCGTTCGTCCGCGCTATTCCATCATGCAGTTCGCGAAGGATCACGGACGTCTGGATCAGATCGCGGAACAGATCACGGAAGAGATTTACGGATAATATAAAGGAAGGTTTTATGCAAAAAAAAGAAAATGCGTTAAAAGGGGTTAAACTATTTGTTCTGGACATGGATGGCACGGTATACGTCGGGGACCGTCCGATTGATGGTGCCTTTGACTTCATTCATGACATTGACGAGTCCGAAGACAGAGACTATATCTTTTTTACGAACAATGCCTCCCGCGTGCCCGCCATTTATGTGGAGAAACTCCATAAGCTCGGCTTGGACGTGGACGAAAGTAAGATTGTAACGGCAGGCGACGTCTGCGCGGAGTTTTTGAAGGTGAATTATCCGGGAGCTAAAGTGTATCTGAATGGTACTCCGCTTCTGGAGGATAACTGGAAGGCGAAAGGGATCCATCTGGTAAAGGAAGACCCGGATGTGGCGGTACAGAGCTTTGACACCACATTAACCTACGAGAAACTGGACCGGATCTGCCACTATGTTCGTAACGGCATCCCATTTATTGCCACCCATATGGACACGAACTGTCCGACGGAG
Source organism: Clostridiales bacterium (assembly GCA_021202175.1). GTDB lineage: Bacteria > Bacillota > Clostridia > Lachnospirales > Lachnospiraceae > Anaerobutyricum. The sequence continues at coordinate 10,670 of JAJQDO010000241.1, forward strand.
TACGGATTTATGCCGGACTGTGGCGCCATGTGCAGTCTGATTACGGATTCTACCGGGGTGAAACCACGTTTTCTCGGCAAGCCGTGGAAGGAAACCGTCGATATGGTAGCGGAGATTACCGGATATTCTGCCGAGGAGATGGCCTTCGTCGGAGACCGGCTTTATACCGATGTGGCAACGGGCGTGAACAACGGAGCCAAGGGCTTTCTCGTCCTGACCGGAGAGGCGGACATGCAGACCGTGGCAGAGTCTGATGTGGCGCGGACTTGTATATATGATTCTCTCAAGGAAATGAGAGAGTATCTATAACTATCGCTTTTATTAAGAGAAACGAGATAATATCTATAACTGCCGGTTTTATTATAGAAGAAACCGATGCATGGACAGGAACGACATCAAACATATTTTGATGTTCACTATAAACTATAAATGCATTGATTCCGATAGGTATCATCTATGTATCATCGGAACAGAAAGGAGAAGACACTATGAAAATCGTATTTGGATGCGACCCGAACGCAACAGAATTTAAACAGCAGCTGATGGAATATGTACAAGGCCTGGGACATGAGGTTGCAGATTTTGGAAGTGACGATCCCATTTACGCGAACGTTGCCATCAAATGCGCAAAAGCTGTGGCAGCCGGTGAATTTGACAGAGGTATTGTTGTTTGCGGTACGGGTATCGGTGTATCTATCGCGGCGAACAAGGTAAAAGGTGCTTATGCAGCATGTATTCATGATGTTTACCAGGCACAGAGAGCGCAGCTTTCTAACAATGCCAATATCATCACCATGGGTTCACAGGTGATCGGTATCGAACTGGCAAAATGCTTAGTGAAAGAATACTTATCCTGTACATATGATCCAAACTGCAGATCAAAAAACAAGGTACAGAGAATCGTTGATTTTGAGAGCGAGGAATAACGATTAACATGTCATGAGGAATAACGATTAGCATGTCATAATGGAGAAGGAGGACAACCTATGGCAGAATATTTAATGGGAATTGATGCGGGTACGGGTAGTGTGAGAGTAGCGCTTTATGATTTTCGCGGACAGAATCGTGCCTATCACATTGAAGAGTACGGGACCACATATCCTCGTAACGGCTGGGTTGAGCAGGATGACAAGGGTTGGTGGGACGCTTTAACAAAAGCGATTCCAGAATGTATCAAAAAAGCAGGAATCGGACCGGATAATATTGCAGCGATTACCTGCGACGCGACAACGAATACTTTGGTTTATCTGGGGGAAGACGATGAATCGGTGCGTCTGCCGATTCTGTGGATGGACGTCCGTGCTACAGAGGAAGCTTCTTTTATCGACGAGATTCGAGAAGATTATGAGGCGACCAGATTCTATAAACCAAGTTTCCGGGCGGATACCATGGTTCCAAAGTGTATGTGGGTCAAAAAGAACGAGCCGGAAAACTGGGCGAAGACAAAGACCATCATGGAGTTTGAAGACTGGCTGAACTGGAAGTTGACCGGTAGAAAGACCGTCAGCATGTCTATTGCTGCTTTCCGCTGGAATTATGATGATAAAAACGGTGGATATCCAGTAGATTTCTATAATGCGGTCGGTCTGGACGACGTCATTGAAAAGTTCCCGAAAGATGTATTGCGCGTGGGTGAGATTGTAGGACCTGTCAGCAAAGAAGCGGCACAGATCTTTGGACTGAGTACCAAGACGATGGTTGTGGAAGGTACGGCTGACTGTAACGCCTGCATGTTCGGTGTCGGCGGCGTAAGACCAAACGGTATGACATTGATCGGGGGAACTTCTACCTGTCTGCTCGGTCTTTCCGAAGAAGACTTCCATGTAAATGGCGTCAGCGGTACCTACCCGAACTGTATGTATGAAGGTACCAGCCTTCTGGAGGGTGGTCAGACGGCAGCCGGCTCAATCCTTACTTGGTTCAGGAATAACCTTCTTCCGGGTAGTTGGGCGCAGGAAGCAGTGAGCCGGAACATGAACATCTATGATTACATCACAGAAAAAGCGAAAACGATTCCGATTGGCTGCGACGGCCTCGTGATGATGGATTATTTCCAGGGCAACCGCGCGCCATATTCGGATTCCAAAGCCAGAGGAATGTTCTGGGGCCTGTCGATCGGCACCACTACCGAACATATTGCGAGAGCAATCTACGAAGGCGTTGCCTACGGCGCGAACCATTGTATCGTCAGTATGAAGGAAGCCGGCTACGATGTAAAAGAAATCTACGCCAGCGGCGGACTTGCTACCTCTGATTTCTGGATGCAGATGCACTCTGATATCATCGGTGTGCCGATGTACACCACTGTCGAGAACCAGAGTGCCGGATGCCTGGGCGATTGCATCATCGCGGCTACCGGCGTCGGCATTTATCCCAGCTTCCAGGATGCTGCGGACAGCATGGTGCGTGTAGATAAAGAATACTATCCGGACATGAAAGCCCATGAGGAATACCAGTTCTATATGGAACGTTACATGGAAACCTGGCCACAAATGCGCGAGATTGTACATAAGACGGTAGATTATAATAACAAATAAGTTGAGGGGAACCTTATATGCGGACGAATGCATTGATCGCAATGAATTCGTCCGCATTTTTTGATGTAAAGGGATTGCTCAGATAAATTCCACTCGTCCATCTTCTATATGATACATGGCCCCAACTACTTCCAGCTTATGGGTCAGTTCCAACTGGTGGATATTCATGCTTTGTTCAATGATGTCCATGCTGTGGCGAACATTCAGGCAGGATGCCTTATAATCATCCTTTTCTTCGCCAATCGCTTTTGCAATTTCATCGGTGATAAACTTTATGTAACCATCTGGGTCATGATGGATGGCGGCATCCACGGCACCGCAATGAGTATGGCCGAGCACAATGATTAAGGAACAATCCAGATGGGAGGCTGCATATTCAATACTCCCAAGCTGGTGATTGTCAATCACATTTCCGGCTACCCGAATGACAAAAAGATCACCGATGCCAGCGGAAAAGATACTTTCCGGGATGACACGTGAATCGGAACAGGTTATTATAATAGCATAGGGATGCTGTCCTTGTTCGGAGGTTTCTTTGCGACGTTTCATGGATATATCACCGCTGCCGGTTAAGGCCAACAGGTACTGCTTGTTCCCTTCTACAAGACGATTTTTGGCCACAGAAGGGGATGTCACGTTTTGCTGCTTCGTACTCATAATCATAATCTCCTTATTGTTTCATTCATTTCTTTGTTTTACAGGTATAAGTGTAGCTGGTTCCACTCTTACTTTACAGTGCGGCTGGAACTTGATGCTGTCATAGACCACGACCTCATCATGGTTTGACTAATTATGATTATAATACCACAAAACACGAATTTATTCCTGGTTTTTGCCCATTCTTTATAAATTGACTCCATTCGTTTCCTTGCTAGACTGGATAAATTATGATACTCTGTATGTGTGAAAAGTCGGGAATGACAACGGCTTACAAAGACATGTCAATTCAAGATTGCAGAAAAGGAGCAGATTACATGGCAAAAAAGAAAATGATTAAAGGCGCAGCAATAATCGGCGCCATCGCGGGTGTTGCAGGTGTGGCAGCAGTTGTAGTGAAAAAGATTATGAATAAGAAAGATGCAGAAGAAGGGAAGGATGAGAATGCGGATTCCATCTCCCTGGATTTGGATGAGGACGGCGAGACTGATACCGTGATGGCTGATACTACAGGTGACGGGAAGATTGATACCGTAGTGATGGATACTACGGGCGACGGCAAAGTGGATACGGTAATGATGGATACCACAGGCGATGGCAACGTCGATACGGCAATGGAAGACCTGGATGGTGATGGCAGCATTGATATAGTGACTGCTGATACCACTGGTGATGGTAAGATGGACACTGCTTTTGTGGATATTGATGGAGACGGAGAACCGGATATGATTATCACAGAACAGCTTGAATCAGAAGAGAAATCGGGGAAAGAAAATCCAAAAGAGAAGTAAACTAATATAATTTGATTTTTGGTAAGAGAAAGCCGGAAGTTCCAAAGCTGGATTTCCGGCTGATTTTGACTATTGTGCTTTTCCATTTTAATTGCACTTTAGAATGGATCGCCTTCTGTCATTTGCGGCCAATACCAATCGGTAAACAGCTTCTGGATAATGTCCAACAGATCATCATCCGTCAGAGATTTTTTCCTTTGTAAGTGGACTGCCACTGCGGAAAAAACGCCAGAAAAAAATATATCTGTCGCTGCCTCTTTTTTCGGGGTGTCAGCAATTTTCGTTTCGAAGTTGTCAATTGTATTTTCTCTCATTCTTCTGATGAAATGGGAAAGGTTCTGCTCTGACATTAAAACAGATATTTGCTTAGGATTTTCGTTGAAACATTTAATGAAAATTTCAAAGAAACGTCTATCATATGTGCCGTTTTCTTCCCCATATTCTTCCAAAATCTCTCTTGTTCTTTGGAAAAAACTATCCTCCGCATATTCAACCAGGGCAAAGACATCTTTGAAGTACCGATAAAAGGTTGCTCGGCTGTACCCGGCCAAATTTATAATCTCTCGGACGGTAATCTGCGTTACCTCTTTTTTCTGGGCAAGCTGGAAAAATGCATTGACAAAGGTTTCTCTGGTGGCATCTGTGATTTCTGGCTGTTTTTTCATATCGTTCTCCTGTAACATGATAGGTGAAAATGTGACGGTCTCATTTTGCGATGTGTAAGTAACTTCATTTTACAGCAGTTGTCTTAGAAAGACAAGAGACGCATATCAATAATAAGACACTTGTCTCAAATTGTCACTTGATGAACAATGTACGGCACAGTATAATATCATTATGAGACACTCGTTGTGCAATCGGTTTGGATTTCTAGGACAAAGCGATACGAAAAGTTCAATCAGAGACACTAGTATATCGGTTAGTTAATTAATATTCGATGTACTAGCAACATTCAACCGTTTAAGGAGGTCATTATGACATTACAGGAAGCAATGAACGCACGACATAAAGTGAGTAAATACAAGGATAAACCATTGTCGGCAGATGTTGTTCGGAAACTCAACGACAGAATTAAAACACAGAATCAGGAATTTGGTTTGAATATCCAGCTTGTCACGGAAAGCAAGGATGCGATGCCGGGAATCATAGCAGCGCTGATGTCAAAGGGCGTCAAAAATTACATCATCCTCGCAGGCCCTGATACGCCAGGCATTGATGAAAAGCTGGGATACAGCAGCGCCGATTTGATGCTTTACGCGCAGACGCTCGGTTTGAATACCTGGTGGATCGGCGGAATGTACAGCCGCAAGAACGCGAAAAAGAACTCGAATGCAGGTGATAATGCGAAAATTATCGGAATCGTTGTTGTAGGCTATGGAGAAAATCAGGGAGTCCAGCACAAATCTAAGTCTGCGTCAGATATATCATCCTATGAAGGTACTGCTCCAGAGTGGTTCAATGCAGGCGTTTCCGCTGCTCTGCTAGCGCCAACGGCAATGAACAAGCAGGCATTTACCATCAAGGGTAAGGGAAATAAGGTGAGCATGAGCTGCGACAATGGCTCCTATTCTGGCGCTGATTTGGGAATTGGCAAATATCATTTTGAGCTTGGTGCTGGTAAGAATAATTTTGAGTGGATAAAATAATACCGCTCGCCAGTCTGATCTGCTAATAGGAACCCGGCAGGTTGTCACGTAAATTGTGGCGACATGCCGGGTTTTTTTTGTAATTCAGTATCGCAGATGTGATGTGGCAGCAAGAGGGGCGGCGGTAGGGGATGTTCTACTATCGTGAAACGAGACCGATTAAAACTAAGGTTTGCCCACGCCAAAGAAAAAGGCGCCTCTTTCCAAATTTTTTACTTACACTTTACGACATCATGATTTCGCTAAGAGGTATAAAATGATACACTTAAACTATATACGCGAAAGGAAGGTTATTTCTTATGTTATCATTTTATGTTGACTGCGACAGCACTTTCGTATGTAAATGAAAAGCTGTCCAGCGGTTCTATCATTCCAAGTTGGATCATTCATGGCTGTCTTAACCTTCTTGTGCATCTAATTCTTGCTTTTAAGTCATTTTAAATGAGAAAGGGTTGAAGGTATGAAGAAAAATATATTGTCTGCAATTTTATTTGAAATCGCTGCGTTTTTTTGGTTCATGAGCGCTTTTGCCGGGAAAGACTGGGCGTTCCTGCCAATTGGATTATGTTTTGTAGCACTCGGAATCATATTTGCCAGTGACAACGAAGGAGAGTGATTGGTTGACAGTGATAATCTCTGACATTGGAGAACGGTATGAAAGTGTGCTCCAGGCGCACTGTGATGTCCTGATCTGTGCGGATGGAAAATACGCACCATGCCAGGGATGCTTCGGATGCTGGACGAGGCATCCGGCGGAATGCTTTATGAAAGATCGCTTGCAGCAAGTGTGCCGTACCGTCGGGAAAGCGGATCTGCTTACCATTGTGACAGAGAATTTCTATGGCTCCTACAGCCCAAATGTCAAAACCGTACTCGACAGAAGTATCGGCCTTTCCACACCGCTCTCTACATGGCGGGGAAAACAGATGCACCATACTTTGCGATATGGCAAGCATAGATTGCTTCGGGTGATTGTCTATGGTGACATCACAAAGCAGGAAAGAGAAACTTTCGCTCTGATGGCCAAAAGAAACGCGGTTAATGATGGTTATGAAAAATCAGAAGTTATCTTCCTGAACACTCCAGATAATCTGGAGAATGTCATATGAGGATAGTATTACACAGTATTACCAGATTCGGAAATCGTTTGATGAAGATAGTATTGCCAGATCCGGAGGACGCCATATGAAGACAGTGCTTATCAATGCCAGCCCATCCTCGAACCGAGCGTCGAAGTCATATCCATCTCTGCGGTAGTTGGCGAAGTCTGGGAACCGCTCTGCGCTGATGAACGCCGCCTTTTTCTCGAAGAATTTTCCGTAGGCACAGCCTGCTCCCTGGATAACGGGGCCTTTCCACTCCCACACTCCCGGTTCATCAGAGAACCATACAGAG
>JAJQDO010000342.1 GCA_021202175.1 Clostridiales bacterium
AGGCAAACAGAGGAAGGGAGATTTTTTAGGCGTAAAATAATAGGAAGTTAAGGATTCCTCAGAAACAAATATGGAAAACTGATTTTCAAACATATTTTTCATATATTTTTTGCCGTTTAGCTTAAAAATCAACCGTTTAGCACTTACCTATTGAATTCGAAATGTAAAGTGAATAAAATCAAAAAGAAAACCTTTGCCGACGGTAAATTATGAGGATTAGGAGGAAAAATGATATGGATATCAATAAAAACGGAAACGGAAGTAACCTGACTTTGAGGTTAAGCGGACGTTTGGATACCGTGACGGCTCCGCAGTTTGAGGAAGAATTAAAGAAGTGTCTTACTGATGTGTCACAGTTGATACTGGATTTTGCGGAGCTTGCGTACATATCGTCTGCTGGTCTGCGCGTTCTTCTTTTCGCGCAAAAGACGATGAATAAACAAGGTAATATGGTCATTAAAAATGTGAATGAGACGATTATGGAGGTATTTGAGATTACCGGATTCAGCGACATTCTCACTATAGAATAAATGGATGCCAGAGCAGGGATTGGTGTAAAATTATAGCCTTACAATTTTAATGTTATCAACGTTCTGATACATTGCTGCTGGAGCAAGGATTGGTATGAAAGACATCAGATCCGACTGCCTTTGAGGGGATATTTCTGCGCTTATGAACGGAGATTTTATATTTTATGGATAAAAAAGAAAAGAAAACGTCTCAAAAAAGAATCACGCGCTTACTCGGACAATGGCTGTTCGTCTGCATCGGTATTGCTTTAGTCCTTACGGGGATGTTTGTTTATTTTCTGCAGAACTGGCTGTCGGACAGGGAGACGAAGAATCTCCTTTCCATTAATATTTGCGATGTGACAGCGGACATTTCTGATGCCTCGGATGAAAACCTTCTGGCGTTGACTCATACGGTCGCAGATTTGTTGGAAGCAGGAAGGACGGACATTGAGGTGATTGCGGAGGAATATAGCATAGCGGAGATTAATGTCGTCAACGCGGAAGGTGTGATTACAGCGAGTACCTATGATTATTTTCTTGGGTATCAGATGGCGGACGGAGAACAGTCAGGGGAATTTTGCGTCCTTTTGGGCGATATGGAAGAATATGTACAGAGTTATCAGCAGATTTCCTATGATGAGAGTATTTCTCGCAAGTATGCTGGGGTTTCCCTGACGGATGGAGGCTTTGTACAGGTAGGATATGACGCGGAACAGTTTCAGAAGGATATTGATGAACAGGTCGTCGGTGCGACGCGCAATCGGCATGTTGGCCAGAATGGTTATATTATAATTTCGAATGAGAGCGGAATCATCGTTTCTGATCGAAACGGCGGGGAAGGCGATGATCTGTCCGTGACCGGTATCACGCTTGATACAGACTCTGTGTCTGTTGATGAGAAGTTTCGAGCGGAAGTATATGGTGAATCCCGTTTTTTGCATGTATGAATATACGGAAGGTTATTATATTATTTCAGTACTTCCGACGAGTGAAGCATTTTCTTCAAGAAATATAGCGATCGTGACCACAGTCAGTATGGAAATTGTCGTGTTTGCGTGTGAATTTCTGCTGATTTGTTTCCTGATGTGGCATCTTGTGGTCAAAAACATCTATAAGATTAATAGCAGTTTATCTGAAATTACAGACGGCAATCTGGACGTGACCGTTAATGTCTGCACAAACCAGGAATTCACATCGCTTTCCCATGACATCAATGCGACAGTGGACACATTAAAGCGCTACATTGCGGAAACCGCCGCGCGGATTGACCAGGAGTTGGCCTATGCGAAGGAGATCCAGCATTCTTCCCTTCCCGGAATATTTCCGCCATATAGTGATTGCATACAATTTGATTTGTTTGCGTCCATGCATACGGCAAAAGAAGTGGGTGGCGATTTTTACGATTTTTATTTTGCAGGAGAAGACAGACTGGCGTTCTTGGTTGCCGATGTTTCTGGAAAAGGAATTCCGGCGGCGATGTTTATGATGCGCGCGAAGACGCTGATTAAGGGGCTGGCGGAATCAGGTATGGAAGTCAATGATGTTTTTACGGAGGCGAATACACGTCTTTGTGAAAACAATGAAGCAAATATGTTTGTGACGGCCTGGCTCGGTGTACTTGATTTGAAGACCGGCCTTGTGGAATATGTGAATGCAGGGCATAATCCGCCGTTGGTGAAGCTTGTATCGAAAGGCGATACATTTACTTATTTGAAATCTCGTCCGGGATTTGTTCTTGCTGGGATGGAGGGCATCCATTACCGCAAAAATAAGTTGCAGCTTTCTCCGGGAGACGTCATTTTTCTGTACACGGACGGTGTCACAGAAGCGACCGATGCACAGATGCAGCTTTATGGCGAGAATCGGCTGCTTGACATTTTGAATAAGACAGACAGGACACCAGAGGAAATGTGTGCAGCGGTGAAAGCAGATGTGGACTTATTTGTCGGCGATGCGCCGCAGTTTGATGATATCACGATGCTCGCGTTGAAATATAAGGGAGACGGCACAGAATAGAAGTCAACCCTGAATATCAGCGACCAATTTTATGATGAGGAAGGAGTACCCGATCATGAACGAACTATCGATAGATGCAATAGTCGACAATATAGAAATCGTAACAGATTTTGTAAATAAACTTCTGGAGGCGTACGGTTGCCCGATAAAGGCACAGATGCAGATTGATATTGCCATTGATGAATTGTTTGGAAATATCGTACATTATGCCTATCATCCGGAAGTCGGACCGGCGACAGTCCGTGTTGAGGTGACACAAGAGCCCCTTTCGGTAATCATTACATTTATTGACAACGGAGTTCCTTACGATCCGTTGAAAGCGGCAGAGCCAGATACGACACTCACTGCGGACGAGCGGAGTGCTGGCGGTCTTGGTATTTTTATGTTTAAATAAATGATGGACTAAATCTCGTATGAATATAAGGACGTGAAGAATATTCTTCGAGTTAAGAAAAAGATATAAAGGCGGAAAGGATATCCTGCGAGTCAAATATGATAACCTAAGGTGAGGGAGGTCGGATTGTGATAATACGAAATAAAAAGGGAAAACTTCTAATTTTATTTTTATTGATTAGTATGCTGACTTGCGTTTTCTGTTATCCCGGCGGTACGCCAAATCTGCGCGCGGCGACAGAGATTTCCTCAGAAGCGGAATCTGCTGAGATAAAATCCTCAGAGACAAAATCTCTGGAGGCAGAATCTACAGAGATAGAATCCTCAGAGGCAAAATCAGCGGAATCGATAGAAACATCGGAAGAAGATGATTCCGAAATGCCCACAGGGCCTGACTGCGACCCGACTTCTCCGGCAGCGATCATCGCGGCGGAGGTTGGCACAAGCACGGAGGAAGCGGCCCGGGAAGCGTACCCTGACGCGAATTATATTTATGTAAACAGCGCGTCCGACGGCTTGCTGGCTGTTACATCCGGTAAGGCGAGTGCCTATGCGATCAATAAAAGTGTGTATGAAAGTGTGGTCAGCGCGGAAACAGAGGGAATTACACTGCATTCGGACGGCGTTGTCGGAGAGTCGGGTGAAGTTGCCATCGGCATCAGCCCGGTTACAGAGTTGGATGACGCGCAGACGCTGGTCAACACGTTTATTGCGGAAATGAAGGAAAATGGTACGCTGACAGAGATGGACAATCGATGGACGGCGGAACATGACTATACGATGCCAGAAATCGCAGAAGCGGAAGACCCGGATCTTATTATTGTAGTCGGTACGACAGGCCTTGCGGAGCCGTATTCTTTTTATGAAGGCGAAAATCTGACGGGTTTTGACATTGAGCTGATGCAGCGGTTCGCTCTTTGGGCGAATGCGGAGCTGGTCGTTGAAGTCTATGACTGGGGCGGCATTATGTCTGCCTGTGCTTCCGGCAAAGTGGATTATGTCATGTCGAATCTGTTTGTCACGGATGAAAGAAAAGAGGCCATCGATTTCTCTGATTCTTACAGAACTGTGGAGACAGTTATGGTAGTGGCGGATACATCCGGCACCGGGAGTGAGGAAAGCTTCCTGGAAAGCCTTGCGTCCAGTTTTGAAAAGACATTTATCCGTGAGAATCGGTGGAAGCTGATTTTGGATGGCCTGCTGGTAACGTTGGAAATCGCCTTTCTGGCCGGGGTATTTGGCACGGTGCTTGGATTTGGACTTTGCCTTCTGATCCGGAGCAGGAACAGATGGATTGCTGTACTGGCGAAGGCTTTCTGCAGATTGATGCGGGGGATTCCGAGTCTGGTCGTTCTGATGATCATTTACTTTGTCATCTTCGCATCGTCCTCCTTAAGTGCAGTGGCGATTGCCATTCTGGCGTTTTCGCTTATTTTTGCGGTTTCTGTATCGCGTATCCTGAATACAGGTATTAATTCAGTAGATCAGGGACAGTGGGAAGCGTCGTCCGCGCTTGGTTTTCGCAAGACCGGCACGTTTGTGCATATTGTTTTTCCGCAGGCGATACGCCATGTGCTGCCGCTTTATAAGGAAGAATTTGTGGCGATGTTACAGCTGACATCCATTGTCGGTTATATTTCTATCCAGGATCTGACGAAAGCGGGTGATATCATACGAAGTCGTACGTATGAAGCTTTCTTCCCGCTGATTGCGACGGCGGTGATTTATTTTCTGATTTCCGCTGTGATTACGTTTGCTATCGGCAGGATAGAGATACATATTGATCCGCAACATGGGCCGCGGCGGCTTCCGAAAGGTGTAAGTGAAAATGCAAATGTAATACAGATGTCCGAAAGACAGTCTGCGTGGCAGACGATGCAACCGATTCGGAACGCAGAGTTTAGCAATGGGGGATCAGAGACGTTTTGTGACGCAGAAGGTAACGAAGCGGAACTGATACATATGGAGCATCTGAAAAAAGTTTATCCGAATGTGACACCGCTTCAGGATGTCACCGCTTCGATCAGGCGCGGTGAGGTCATTACGATCATTGGTCCTTCCGGAACAGGAAAATCGACATTATTGCGCTGCCTAAACCGCCTGGAGACGCCGACGGAAGGCGTAATCACCGTTTTTGGAGATGATATTTGTGATAAGCATGCTGACTTGACAAGCGTGCGCCGCCGCATGGGTATGGTATTCCAATCCTTTAATCTGTTCGGACATCTGACTATTATTGAAAATATTATGCTGGCGCCGACGCTGTTGAATAAGCAGCCGAAGCAGGAAGCGTATGAAAATGCAGTCTGTCTGCTGAAATCAGTTGGACTGGCAGAGAAGGCATTGAATTATCCGGATGAACTGTCCGGCGGACAGAAGCAGCGTGTCGCCATTGCACGTACGCTGGCTATGAATCCGCAGATTATTCTCTTTGACGAGCCGACGAGCGCGCTCGATCCGACGATGGTCGGTGAGGTGCAGAATGTCATCAAACAGCTGGCGGCAGAAGGAATGACGATGTTGATTGTCACCCATGAGATGAAATTCGCGCAGGATGTCTCCACACGCATTTTCTATATGGATCAGGGAGAGATTTATGAAGACGGCACGCCGGAGGAAGTATTTAAACATCCGAAACGCGATCGCACGCGTGCTTTTGTGAGACGGCTTAAGGTTCTGTCCTTTACGATTTCCAGTCCGGATTATGATTTTGTAGGGATGACAGAAGGGCTGCGGCAATTCGGCGCGAAACATCTGTTGTCAGAACGCCGGCAGGATACCATGTGCCGTGCATTTGAGGAAATCTGCGCGATGAATATTATCCCAAATCAATCAGGAGCATATGCTCTGCGTATTTCGACGGAATATGCTGAGGACAGCGATACGCTCGAAATGCGGTTTGAGTGGAATGGCGAACCGTATAATCCGATGGAAGAAGGAGACGAGCTTTCCATCACTCTTGTAAAGGCATATCTGAAAGATGTGGACTATGTATATGAAGAGGGAGAAAACAGGCTGCGGGTGTCGATGTAAACGCAAAAGCTAATGCTGCCATGGCGATGTATTATTCATAACGATCAAAATCGATATAAATGCAAAAATCGAAATAAACCAAAAATAAACCAGACGGGGAAGAAGGGCGAGAACCAATGATCAAAATACATAATAACCGGAATGAAATCGAACATGCTCTGGATTATATGGAAGAAGAATTTCAGAAATTGAAATTGAACCAGCAGGATTCTACTGTGGCCATGCTTACTGCGGAGGAATTCCTGGTATGCCTCATGGATCATGCCCCACAGGATTCGCAGATTGAAATCACTTTCTGGCGGATGTTCGGAAATGTGACGCTTTCCATGACGGCACAGGGAGAAGAATTTGACATTACAGAGAGCCAGTCGATTCCAGGAGACATTGCGGTGGATGAGATAGATGCAGACATGGAAAACGCGATACGAAATCTGATTCTGCGTGCCCGTTCTGATTCGTTTCGATATAAGAATAAGGCTCATAAGAATAGCATCCAGATTTCTATAAAACGTTCAGAACGGATGCAACTTTATCTGACACTCGGAGCACTGCTGCTTTCCGTTATTCTTGGCATTGCATTTAAAACAGCATTACCAGGCTACGTACAAAATGCTTTGGACACTTATTTATTAAGCCCTGTAAAAACGATGTTTTTGAATGCGTTGAAAATGATTATCGGGCCGGTGGTATTTTTCTCCATCGTATCCTGCCTGTCTCAGTTTGAGAATCTTCATGATCTGGGAAAAGTCGGCGCGAAGGTAATGGGAATGTATCTGTTTACGACGGTACTTGCGATCCTGGTCGGATTTGGGACCTTTGCTGTGTTCAGTCCCGGCAGCCCGTTACTGGCAGATATGGTGACGGATGCCGCGGATGCGACCATCGCGACTGCTTCCACGACACAAGTATCCATACTGGATACCATCGTCAATATCGTCCCGTCGAATTTTGTGCAGCCATTTCTGGACGCGGATATGCTGCAGATTATATTCATGGCCGTTTTATGTGGGATTGCTGTCGGTCTGATCGGTGATTACTCAAAAACGTTAAAGAATTTTTTCGAAGCCTGCAACGAACTTTTTTTGACCATCACGTCCTTGATTGTCAAGGTGATACCGCTTGCCGTGCTGTGCTCCATGACATCCCTGATCATGACGACCGGGAATGACACGCTGCTTGCGATTGCCGGTTTCTTTGGTACGTTTGTAGCAGCACTGGCTGTCATGCTATGTATATACGCGCTGCTGGTACTTTTGATAGCAAGGCTGAACCCGCTTTATTTTTTGCAAAAACACGCGCCGGTGATGCTCACGAATTTCAGCCTCGGTTCCTCCAACGCAGCGATGCCATTTAATATTAATTCCTGCAAAAAACTTGGCTTCCCATCAAAAATCTGTTCCTTTTCGATTCCGCTGGGGGCGACGATCAATATGGATGGTTCCTGCATTTATATGGCGGTAGCGGGACTGTAGCTGTCGAAAGTGTTTGGCGTTGAGTTGGACGCGTCCGCGATATTTTCGATGATTTTCTCCATCTTTGTGCTGTCTGTCGGCGCGCCGGGGATTCCTGGTTCCGGGCTCGTATGTCTTTCTGTGCTGATCGTGCAGATAGGCGTACCTGCAGAGGCGCTGAGTCTGGTAATGGGAATCGATTCCATCCTTGGGATGTGCCGGGTCGCGGTGAATTCTACCGGTGATGTGGCTGTTTCACTCATTGTGGCGAAAACAGAGAAGATACTCGATGTGGAGAAATATCGGGAAGGGTAGAAGGACTTGGAGGTGTGCAATATAAAATTGAACGATATCAGGACAAGGTCAAATACTGGTTGACCTTTAACGAGATTAACTCCGGTACCATGCCAATGGGAGCGGTTCTTTCCCTTGGCTGTGTTCAGGGTTACTGCGGAACCATGAATGATGTGCCTGACGAGAAGCAGGTTCGTTATCAGGGTCTACACCATCAGTTTATAGCCAGTGCCAAGGTGGTCAAGCTGGCTCATGAGAAGTACCTTCAGTTCAAGATGGGATGTATGTGTATTTTCGCCACCAAATATCCCTACACCTGCAACCCGGACGATGTGTTGAAATGTCAGCAGGAAATGCGTCAGATGAACTGGTTCACTTCCGATGTCTATGTCCGGGGGCATATCCTACCTACATGAATCGTTTCTTTGAAGAAAATGGTATCACCATCGACAAGAAATCGGGTGATGATGAGATTTTGAAGCAGGGAACGGTAGATTTCTATACCTTTAGTTACTATGTTAGCAGCTGTGAGTCCGCGGATCCCAGTGTGGCGGCAGCCGAAGGCGGCAATATCATAGGCGGCTGCTCTAACCCTTACCTTAAAGCCAGCGACTGGGGATGGCAGATCGACCCTAAGGGTCTGCGTTACACTCTGAACGAGCTGTATGACCGCTATCAGATACCGCTGATGGTAGTGGAGAATGGCCTGGGTGCTTACGATAAGCTGGAAGAAGACGGCAGCATCCACGACAACTATCGTATCGACTATCTGCGAGCACACGTTGAGCAGATGAAGGAAGCTGTCAAGGACGGCATCGAGCTGTAAAAAGAACCTGAAGCGAAGGGGAAGTTCGGAAAAAGACGTTTCGGAGTATGCTTTTATACAACGGAATCATATTTGTGAGGAGATGGGAGCGGCAGAAAAGACTGTCGCTCCCTTTTTGTCAGGGTAAGACTCTGTTTCCCAGGCGGTACCTAAGTCATCTGCCGCAAACAGTAATATAAGAACCATATATTCATTGATACTTTTAAATTAACTCTTTCATTTCTATTAAATATCTGCTTTAATTCCTTATAAATTTGTGTCTTATATTAAGACATTCTTACAAAATAAGGTAGAGATTGACACTACCAATAAAGAAAAGAGGAAAAGGAATGAAACGAATCAAAAATGTCAATATCACTCTGGCAATCTTTGTCGGTCTGGTTCTCGGTATCCTGGTCGGTTTGCTTGTGCCGGGAAATATCGGCTGGTTTTACGGTATCCTGACGGTTATCAGTTCTTTGTATATGAATGCACTGAAAATGATGATCTATCCGCTGGTATTTTGCTCTATTGTAGTAGGCATCCATGGTATAGGGAATATGAGAGAAACGGGGAAGATTGGAGGATTATCAATCCTGTTCTTTCTGCTGACCACGGCATTTGCCAGCTTCTTGGGATTGATTCTGCCACGGATTCTGCATCTTGGTGAGGGTGTGACGATCACTATGACCGAGAGTACGGTAGAAGCTACGGAGTTTACCAGTCTTCTGGATACGGTGGAAACACTGATTCCGTCTAATCCGATAGCATCTTTTGCAGAAGGCAATATGTTGCAGGTTCTGGTATTTGCGTTGATTATCGGTTTTACGGTATTATCCATCGGAGAGAAAGCGGACCCGTTTATGGCAGTAGTGGTTTCTGTCAATGACTTGTCGTTAAAGATTATCTCTGTGGTGATGCATTTCACGCCGCTCGGTGTATTTTGTTCCATCGCTACCGTAGTGGAAGCAAATGGTACGGACACCATCTTGTCACTGGCTACAGTTATGATTGCTTTGTATGTCACTTATATCCTGTATGCGCTGGTTTTCTACGGCGGATTGGTGAAGACTCTGGGGAAATGTTCTATCCGGAAGTTCTTTGCGGCGATTGCACCTGCAGCGCTGAATGCCTTTGGTACATGTTCTTCCTCCGCAACGATTCCAATCAGTATGCGCTGTATGGAAGAGGAGTTGGATTGTCCGAATGAGATTACTTCTCTGGCTGTTCCGCTGGGCGCTACTGTAAATATGGACGCCGTTTCAATTGTTATGAGTTTTATGATTCCTTATTTCGCGACAGCCTGTGGCATAGATATCAGTCTCAGCATGATGGTAGTTGTTCTTCTGGCAAATGTGCTTTTGAGCATCGGAACCCCTGGCGTTCCGGGAGGTGCCATCGCCTCGTTTGCGGCGCTTTCCGCTATGGTTGGGCTGCCTGCCGGTATCATGGGCGTGTACATCAGTGTTAACACATTGGCGGATATGGGTGCGACCTGTGTCAATGTTATTGGCGACCTTACCTGCTGTCAGGTGTTAAGCGCGCAGCTTTATCCGAATAAGGCCGGAAAAACTGCGTCGAAGTCTGCTTAGAGTGACTCCACATAATCAAGATATCTTTGCTGGAGTTTTCTTATGAAAATGGAGGTCATATAAATGAATAAAAAAAATGTACTTATGAAAGTCATTCTGGTTTTACTGATACTTGATCTCTGTGCTACAGGCGGTGTTATTATTTATCTTTCTGGAAATCACGTTTCTGAAGAATCCGTCACCACTTTCTCTGCAGAAGAGCAGGTGAGCCGTGTTACTCTCTATATTGGTACCAATGATAAGGATACCTATACGCAATTAATTTCTTTGGACGATGCGAAAGAAACGGTAAATAATATCTGTGCCAAATATGTAGAGGGATACACTGTTATGCAGGCCAATGGCGGATGGGTCGATGAAACCGGAATGCTGACCGAAGAAGAAACTCTTGTCTATAGTTTTACCGATGTGGAGGAAGATGCTCTGGTTTCGATTATGGATGAGGTGTTGCATGAATTGAACCAGAACTCTATTCTTGTTGAAACATCCGATACGCAGAGCTTTTATTATAGCGGTGAATCGCGATTTTAACGAACAAAAAACGGCATGAAAGTTCAAAAAAGGGGGCAAAATATTCCTAAATATTTTGCTCTTTTTTGTTGCTTTAAAAAACAGTGGCCGCATTCATATAACGCCATGAGAGCGATACTTCATAAAGTTGAAGTGTCGCTCTTTTTGCTTTTTCGATATTAAAATAAGGATAGCCGTTAAACACGTATTTGAATAATTACAATTTCTTCAGGTACATGGTCTGTTCAGAAGCAGGAATGCCGATAGCCTGCATGGCCTGTTCTGCTGTCAGTTTTAAATTCTTCATCAACTCTTTGATGCTCTCCAGTTTTGCATTAAACTCCCCGTCACGGAAACCAGTGGTCTTACCGGCAGCCTCGCCATCGCGGAAACCGGCAGCCTTGCCATCGCGGAAACCGACGGCCTCGCCATTGCGGAAGCCATCCGCTTTCCCAGTGCGGTAGCCGGCCACTACTCCCTCACCGTAAATGGTTCCTGCTTCATATTCAAGTATCGTTCCTCCCATAATGCCCTTCACTCCTTTCAGAATGTTATCATATCCAGCAGCAAGGTTCTCGATGACCTTGGTGGACATATCTAAAATCGTCTTGTAGTAAAACATATCTAATATCTTTTGTTCGGTCAAAGCATCGAGCCGCTCTACAATCATAGAGAGCTCCTCCTTTAGTATTTTCAGCTTTTCCGGATTATGCTCCAGTTCATCCAGTTGTTTTTTAGTTCCATAATGAAAGATGTAAAATGGAATCAAAAACAATAGATTTTTCTCAAAAATGTCATCCAGACTGTAATCCGCAATCTTTATAATCCGAACATCGAACGAGGCCATTCCGTCAGGGAGGGTCATCTCGATGTGTAGTTTTCCCCGAAAATCTCGTTAATCAAGGGAACCAAGAGCGGTCTGCAGTTGTTTGTCAGGGTACGGAATACATCATCATATGGTGTATTACTCTTATATGGTGTATTAACCTCTTTTGCAGGTTTTTTATCATTAGCAGTAGATTCATTGTCAGCATAAGCATTCAATGTGACCACCACCTTTTCATGATACCATAATATATTTTAGATGTCTCTTTTTGATAGCTTAACACAGATCTACTTTGTTTGCAATTGTTATTTTTGGGAAAATATTGAAATTAAATTTCTTCTTTGTAGAACTGAGATATCAATTGTAATGAGATCCAGTTGCTCCACCTAATTATTAGCCCTCGATTCGTTCAAGAAATGGGTTTCGGCTAATGCCGACTGGGCTGGTGATAATCTCTGCGAAACTGCTGCCAGAGCAGTTTTTATTGTCAAATTATATTCCTTTTAAAGAAAAAAGAGGACGAATCTCTGTGGAACTGCTAAGATGGACAGGAAGAATTATTTTGTTCATTTTTCATGCAAATTTATAGGCTATGATAATATAGTTAGAGTTCCTGAATAATGATATGAGAGGGATAGGAAAATGTTTAATGGAAATTGCTACGATGATAATAAGTTATAGCTCCCAAAATAATGCGATGGTTATGAATGAAAGGCAGATGGAAAGTGAAAAGAATGAAGAGTATTTTATCGCGGATCATAGCTGTATTTCTTGTAGCTATCATGATCTGCACCGTGCTTCCGGTTCGTGATCTGGAGGCGACTGCATTCGCAACGGATTCTGTAACGAATGATGCGATTACCTCGACTTCAGAAAACGATTATTATACCAGTGTTAATGAAGCGGCGGCGGCACTTCGGGAGGGATTGAAAGATCGGGAAGGAACGATTGAGATTAAAGTGGCAAACGGTGGATCTGCAGATGAGGAACTGGCATCAGATATCTGGGATATTGCTTTGGAACATACGGGTAATCCGGAAGAAGGGGATTATATTCTCTTTAATTATTTGAGTATGAGCAGTTCTGTATCCATGACGAGTGGCAGCGGATATCAAACCTGTATCTACACGGTGAGTTATCTGACCACTGCGGAGCAGGAGACAGTGGTCACGGAGAAATTAAATGATGTCATGGATAGTCTGGATCTGGATGAAAAATGCGATTACCAGAAGATTTACGCGATTTATGACTGGATCTGTTCTAACGTGACTTATGATTATGATCATGCGGCGGATGTGACTTATGTGCAGCAATACACGGCCTATGGCGCGTTGATTGATGGAGCCAGCTCCTGCCAGGGTTTTGCGCTTCTTCTGTACAGGATGCTCCTGGAAGCCGATATCGATGCGCGGATTATCAAGGGAACCAGTCAGGACAGCCCTCATGTGTGGAATATTGTAAAGCTGGGGAATTACTACTATAATCTGGACTCTAACTGGGATTCGGTTTATGTTAGAGAATATGGGGCTACCTCCTACGGCTTTCTGTTAAAATGTGATGATAGTTTTGGCGATCATACCAGAGACAGTGAATATACAACGGACGAATTTCAGGCATCCTATCCTATATCCTCTGTGGATTATGCCTATACAAATGACAGCGACCACGGATATGGCGATCCGGTTTTCACATGGGCGGATGATTATTCTTCCTGCACTGCTACATTTACTTGCAAATCGGGAGACGGAGACGTACGTACAGTCGTGTGTACAGTAAGCAGTCAGACAAATAATGGCACGACAACTTATACTGCGACCTGCAGTTTTCAGGGGACAGAGTATTCGGCAGAGGTTGATAGTACTACTGCGCAGGCATCCGTTGGCACTGGTGCCACCAGTGATAGCAGCAGCAATACAGGCAACAGCAGCGACAGCGGGACGGATGCTTTGACAACCCTGCCTGCGGCAGAAAAAACAAGCACTTCGGAATCAACTTCTGTTAAATTATCTCGCCCGACTTCTGTCAAGCTGAATATACTGGCGAAAGGGATTCGCATTACCTGGAAGGGTGTCAGCAAGGCGACAGGTTATATCATTTACCGTAAAACCGGAAAGGGCAGTTACGTCTATGTGGGAAGGGTGGCTAAGACCAGCTGGACGGATACATCTGTATCAAATGGAAAAAAGTATTCCTATAAGGTCTATGCTTATTATGGATCGGTAAAGAGCAGTGCTTCTTCCACGAAAAGCACATATTTTCTGAAAGGTGCCTCGCTGTGTGGGCTTAAGGTGGTTAAGGGGAAAAAGCTTAGCGTGAACTGGAAAAAGAACGCCAAAGCCTTTGGCTGCCAGATCCAATATTCGACTTCACGCCGTTTTTTGAAAAGCAAGACCATAATAATTCGTGGCAGAAAGAAGATTACCGCGACATTGTCCGGGTTGAAGAAGGGGAAGAAGTATTATGTGCGTGTGCGCAGTTATATGAAAGTATCCGGGAAAAAATATTATTCTGCCTGGAGCAGCACCAAACGCAAAAAAATTTCGAAATAAGAAGGAAAATCGCAGAAATACATAACACATCGGAGCCGCTATCGTTTGGTACGTTAGCGGCTTATTTTTCTATCAAGAATTCCTCCGTGAAATAATCTCAAATGTTTGCACAGGAATTCTTGATATGACGCACTAGCTTTACGTCGCCACAGTAGAGTTATTATCATTTGTCCCTTTTGTATTATAATATTGCTTAGAATTGTGTTAGAATTGAGTGCTATTTTGCAAGAAAAACAGCTCCTGCATGTAGTATATTATTATCATAAAAGCGTACGTCCATTGACGAGACCAATGGGAAAATGTCTTTTATATTCATGGCGATTCTGACTTTCGATGTCAGGCTACGATCCAATATATTTTAAAAGAATATGCTTTATGTCAAAGTTTGTGTGACATGAAAGAGAAATGTTTTTAAGGAGGATACTGCTATGCCAAAATGGTTAAAGGACGCTGTATTTTATGAGATTTATCCACAGTCTTTTTATGATACGAACGGAGATGGTATCGGCGATTTCAACGGAATCATTGAGAAGCTGGATTATATCAGAGATTTGGGTTGCAATGCGCTTTGGATCAATCCCTGTTTTGATTCGCCGTTTAAGGATGCCGGATACGATGTGAGAGATTACAAAAAAGCAGCACCTCGTTATGGGACGAACAATGATCTGTACCGTTTGTTTGGCGAGGCACATAAGAAAGGGATTCATGTGCTGCTCGATTTAGTGCCGGGACATACTTCGGAGGAACATGAATGGTTTCTGGAAAGCCAGAAGGCAGAAAAAAATGAGTTTTCCAATCGTTATATCTGGACGAACCACTGTTTTCAGCCGGCAAAAGGTTATCCTTACATCGGTGGGGAATGCGAGCGAAACGGCACCTATATGCTGAATTTCTTTAAATGTCAGCCTGCGTTAAATTATGGTTTTCTCAAGTGCGAGGAGGACTGGCAGCTTCCGATGGATCATCCGGACTGCATCGCGACGCGGGAAGCCATGAAGGACGTCATGCGGTTCTGGCTTGATCACGGATGCGACGGTTTCCGTGTGGATATGGCGATGTCGCTGGTGAAAAATGATGATGAAGTGAAGTCCGGTACTTGTGCCATCTGGAGAAATGTGCGGGAGATGCTGGATGCGGAATATCCGGAAGCAGCCATGGTTTCCGAATGGGGCGATCCACAGCGGGCTCTGAAGGCAGGATTTCATATGGATTTCTATCTGAATCACAAAGGAAACGGCTACAATACACTGATGCGTGATTACGGTATGGTGGAAAATCCGGCGAATGAGGATCATTCCTTCTTCAAGAAAGATGGACATGGAGATATCAATCGCTTCCTGGATGAGTATCTGCCAAACTACGAGGCGACGAAAGAAGACGGTTATTACTGTTTGCTTACCTGCAACCACGACACGGTTCGCCCGAAATATAACATGGACGATGAGGAATTGAAACTGGCCTATGCGTTTATTTTTACCATGCCGGGCGTGCCATTCCTCTATTATGGTGACGAGATCGGTATGAGATATCAGACGCTTCCAACGAAGGAAGGCGGATATTTCCGTACCGGCGCGCGCACGCCCATGCAATGGACGGATGGGAAAAATGCAGGATTTTCCGAAGGAGCGGCGGACGCATTGTATCTTCCGGTAGATTCCGGGGAAGATGCGCCGAGCGTGGAATCCCAGGAAACGAATCCGGATTCTTTGATGCATACGGTGAAAGATTTGCTGGCGCTGCGTCATGCAGAAGAAGATCTGCAGGCGGATGCTGACTTTGAAGTCGTATACGCTGAGAGCGGGAAGCTGCCTTTCGTGTATCGCAGAGGAAATATACTGATCGCGATAAATCCATCGGCAGAGACCGTGAGCGCGCCGGTTGACGCTATTGGCCGGAAGACCATTTTTTCCATAGGCAGTGGAAAAGTCGAAAATGGAGCAATCTGCCTGGCACCACAGTCATGTTTCGTGTTGAAATAAGGTATGACAGATTCTAGTGTGAATGATACAGTACACTAGCTTAGCGCATAATGCGATAGCCGATCTGCAAAAAGCTAAGGGGAGGCAAATCAAAATGTTTTGCCTCCCCTGTTATCGTTACGACTTATTGTTAATTTAAGGATAAATGAATCCTGCGTCAAATGCACGGTTATATTTTACTTCATAAATCCATTCACGATAGCTTCTTCTGCTTCTTTTTCTGTTAAGCCAAGAGTCATGAGCTTGGTGATCTGTTCGCCGGCAATCTTGCCGATGGCAGCCTCATGAATCAGGCTGGCGTCCAGACAGTTGGCATCTAAGGCCGGAATGGCACTCACGGTACCGTCCTCCATCAGGATGGCGTCACATTCCGTGTGGCCATAGCAGGCGTTGTTTCCGCAGATTTTAGAGTAGAAGATCTGTTTGGAATGTCCTTTTGCCACAGAGCGGGAGATGACATTCGCGCTGGAACCGGCACCGTTTAACTCGACAGTAAAGTTCGTTTCCGCCGACTGTTCCTCATGGGTCATGATTTTTTCCCGAATGACCAGTTCCGCATTTTCCTTCAAATCTGCTGATGTATTACGAATCGTGGAATCTACCCCCTTGATCTGAGTCGTCTCCATCTCCATATATCCATCTTCATCAATGTGGACAACAGTGGTGGGATTCATGATTCGGTCTCCAGTGCCAGTGCCCTCACCATAATGCTTTTCAACATATTTTACTCTGGCTCCTTTGGCGATATGGAAGGTATGGATGCCGTCGTGCTGTGAGGTGTCCGTTCCGCAGTTTGAGATGCCGCAGCCGGCAACAATCAGCACGTCAGATCCCTCGCCGATATAAAAATCGTTATAAACAGTATCCTTTAAGCCACTCTGAGCCAGAATCACCGGGATATGCACGCTTTCACCTTTCGTGCCGGGCTGTAGGATGCTCTAAATGCCTGGGTTATCTGTGGTGGTGACAATCTCGATATTAGCCGTAGAATTTCGTCCGACGGATTGTCCGTCCTGACGGATATTGTATGCCCCTTCCGGAATTTTATGAAGGTCCGCTATTTTTTCCAGCATGCTTCTTTGCAGTTCATCCATTTCTGTCACCTCCGTTAACGATACTTGTTCTCTAACAAACTGCAGGCATCCGATGCGGGAATAAGTTCTGGCAAAACCTCTTCTTTTGTCCCCTGTCGGATGACTTCACCATCAGAAATCACGATAATCTCGTCAGCGATGTTTAAAATCCTCTCCTGGTGGGAGATAATCAGGATCGTTCCGTTGATTTTTCGTTTCATTTCTTCAAAAACACCGATCAGGTTGCCAAAGCTCCACAAGTCGATTCCCGCTTCCGGCTCGTCAAAAATCGTCAAATCTGTCTCCCTGGCCACGGTCATGGCAATCTCAATCCGCTTTAATTCACCGCCGGACAGAGAAGCATTGACC
>JAJQDO010000201.1 GCA_021202175.1 Clostridiales bacterium
CTGGGTCACCTCCTTCCCCGGCTGGAACCGTCCATTTCCCGACAGCCCCTTTTTGGTTTTTTGATTGATAAGAATTAAGATACAATCATGGGGAGATGGATTATTTGCCAGCGATAACCTTTTTCACGGTATCCTCTACTTTCTTTTCCGTTACGATCTGTACGGTGTCGCGACAGATTGCCAGCTCTTCATTAGTAGGAACACAGAGAACAGCAACATCAGAATCCGGAGTAGAGATGATACGCTCCTTGCCGTGCAGCTCGTTCGCATATGGATCGATCTTAATATTCAGATAACTGAAATGGCTCATGATCGACAAGCGGGTCAGATGATCGTTCTCACCGATACCAGCAGTGAATACGATGGCATCAACGCCGTTCATAACACCGATGAAGCTACCAATGGTCTTGATGACGGAATGACTGAAAACCTTTAACGCAAGCTCTGCTCTCTTGTTTCCTTCTTTTGCCGCTTCGGACAGATCACGGAAATCAGAAGAGACACCGGAAATGCCCAGCACGCCGGATTTTTTATTGAGAACGGTCATGACATCTTCCAGAGACATGTTCTCTTTGTGAGCGATGAATTCGATACAGGTCGGGTCAAGACTGCCGGAACGGGTTCCCATGATAACGCCCTCGAGAGGAGTCAATCCCATGGAAGTTTCTACACATTTGCCGTGTTCTACTGCAGAAACAGAGGAGCCATTTCCAAGATGGCAAACGATAATCTTCAAATCTTCCGGTCTTCTTCCGAGAATCTCTGCGGCTCTGTAGGATACATATTTGTGGGAGGTGCCGTGGAAACCATAACGGCGGATTCCGTATTTCTCATAATATTCATAAGGAAGTCCGTAGATATATGCTTCCGGTGGCATCGTCTGATGGAAAGCAGTGTCAAAAACACCTACCATAGGAGTGTCAGGCATCAATTCCTGGCAAGCAGCGATACCAACTAAGGTAGGAGGGTTGTGAAGCGGTGCAAGATCGTTGTAAGATTCTACGGCTTTCACAACTTCATCGGTAATCAATGTGGAGCAGGCGAATTTCTCTCCGCCATGTACCATACGATGGCCGACTGCATCAATCTCGTCAACTGACTTTAATACGCCGGTTTCCGGATCGGTAAGTTCTTTTAACACTAATTCTACGGCCTGGCGGTGAGCAGGCATAGGAGCATCATATTTCTTCTTGTCCTTTCCGGTTGCCTGATATGTCATCTTGCCATCAATTCCGATACGTTCACATAAGCCTTTAGCAAGTACATTCTCTGTATCAGAATCAATGACCTGATATTTCAGGGAAGAACTTCCACAGTTAATAACTAAAACTTTCATGTCTCTGTCTCCTTTAAGAATTTTTATTTATGCGAAAACAAACTTCCGCTAATTATAGTAAGAACCATAGTAAATTATAATACGATTTTTTTGTTTTGGAAATGAATTATATTGTGGTAATTCCATGTTTTTTTGCTTTTTCAACTAAAATTAGAACTTCGTTCACATCAAGAGTTTGTTTCAAAATTGACAATCTTATATTATGTATGAAAGCGATGCGAAATTGAATTTATCTGGGGAGTTGTCATTTTCTTCATTTTCAGGTATGATATAAAAAGCGGAAGATGTAGACAAGAACGGGTTGTGTATGCGAAAGGCAGGATAGATGATCACAGCGGGAATTATTGCGGAATATAATCCGTTTCACAGTGGACATAAATACCATATAGAAGAAACCAGACGGCGTACTGGTGCGGATTTTATCGTGGTTGCCATGAGTGGAGACTTTGTACAGCGAGGAGAACCGGCATCAGCAGATAAATATCTTCGTACCAGGATGGCACTGAAGGGCGGAGCCGACCTGGTGCTGGAACTTCCGGCGATTTATGCCACATCCAGCGCCGAGTATTTTGCTACTGCAGGAGTTTGCCTGCTGGAACAGCTTCATTGTGTAGAGTATCTATCTTTTGGAAGCGAGTGGGCTGACTTGGATACCCTGAAAAAAGTTGTTAATGTTTTAACGGAAGAATCCAAAAAATACTACATGTATTTAAAAGAATCATTAAAGAAGGGCAAGAATTTTCCTTCTGCCAGGAGTAATGCCCTGACATCTGTTCTTGATGGTGATTTGTCAGAAGAAGCGACTCGTATTCTTGCGCAACCGAATCATATTTTGGCACTGGAATATTTGAAAAGCCTGCAGAGAATGAATGCTGCTATGATTCCTGTGGCGGTCAGGAGAAAAGGGGCAGGCTATCTTGAAGACGACGTCTCTTTGGATTATCCTTCTGCCACGGCTCTGCGAAAGGCATTGTCTGACTATAAACAGTATATATTGTTCGCTGACAGGAAGGAACATATACCGTCGGGCAGCAAAACTATTTATAATTCGTGTGGGCAATCGGAACAACCTGTGAGGAAGATATTTTTGGATTCGGCGAAAACAGAAGAAAATTACAGGAAAGAAGATGCTTATCGGGATAAAGATGGCCTCCGGGATGAATATGAGCACCGGAATGAAGATGCCTGCCGGGGTGAAGATGACTATAGAAAGATCTTTCAGGAGTCTTTCGGTGAGTTGGCAGAAGAATATATCCACAGATATCTGTCAGGAGACATGGTGGATTGGGAAGATCTGATGCCATATCTTCGCTATACATTTCTTATGGACGAGCGAGGGATTGATTGCTGTTTTGGCATGAATGGTGACCGAACAGCAAGATTTCGAAAAGTATTCCGGCCAGATCAGTCTTTTTCTGAGCTGATGGAGGGTCTGCACGCGAAAAGCTATACTGATGCCGCATGGCGGCGGGCACTTTTGCATATGGTGCTTCATATGGAGAAGCAATCTTTTCTGGAGAAGGCATCGGAGGTACCAGTTCCTTATGCACGGATTCTGGGGTTTTCCCGAAGAGCGGCGCCTCTTTTGAAAAAAATGCAGGAAAAAGCAGATGTACCACTGATACAAAAGCCGGTCCAGGGCAGGACGTTGTTTGAAAAGGATACCGTGGCGTCCTGGATTTATTCGATGGATATTCGGGCGGCGCAGCTTTACGAGCAGATTGCTGCGGCGAAGGCTCACAGGGGGTTCGTGTCCGAATGGACCAGACAACAGATTATCGTGGATTGAGAAGGTTATAAATGTTGGCTAAGACGGTTCATAAATACGGTATGACACATTTTCAAATGCGGAATGGTATGGTTCCAAAATAAAGCATGAGATAGTTTAGAAATGTGGGATAGAACTTTCATCAATGCGGTTGGAAGTGATTTGCCATATGATTCATTTTATTATTTATAGAAGAAAGCAGGTGTAATATTATGTATCAAGCAGGATTAATATTAGAAGGTGGCGGCATGCGCGGCGTATACACGGCCGGTGTGCTGGATGCTTTTCTGGAAGAAGATATCGAATTTTCCAGTGTTTACGGGGTGTCTGCCGGGAGCTGCCATGCATGCAGCTATCTGTCCAAGCAAAAAGGTCGGGCTTACCGTGTCAATGTCAATTATCTGGATGACCCTCGTTACTGCAGTATCCGTAGTTATCTGAAAACGGGAGACATGTTTGGAGCGGACATGCTGTACTCGAAGATCCCGGATGTGCTCGATCCCTATGACCACAAAACTTTTGAGAAGTATAAAGGCACATTTTACGCGGTCCTGACAGATGTGGACAGCGGAAAGGCCGTGTATGTTCCCATTAAGGACTTAAAACGCCAGATCTGGGCGATTCGCGCGTCCAGTTCTCTTCCTTTGATATCGAGGACGGTTAATGTGCAGGGCAGTATTTTCCAGGATGGAGGCGTTGCGGACAGCATCCCCATCCTGAAGTCCATCAAAGATGGCAATCAGAAAAATGTTGTCATCCTGACGCGGGAAAAGGGTTATAAAAAAGGAATAAATGCATTGATGCCTTTGATGCGGCTGCGTTATCCGTCGAAGAAAGAATTCCTGCATAAGAGCGAGAATCGCTACATTGCCCATAATAAAACAGTGGATTTTCTGGAAAAAGAAGAAAAGGCAGGTAATGTATTCCTGTTCCGCCCTGAGGAAAAGGTAGAAGTGGGCCGGTTAGAGAAAGACAGGGATAAGCTGGACGCACTGTATCATATCGGGCTGGAAGATGGAAGAAGGTCCATGGACGCGTTGAAAGGATATCTGGAAAAATAAAACAGACTTCCCATGCTGATAATCTGGAGAATGCCTGACGAAAATTTATTCTAAAAACATACAACTTCTCTGGATGATTGGCTCATTTTTTGATATATTATTGATATGATTTGCGTTTCAAATGTTACTGGCATAACATCCAGGTGATTCGTTGACTTTTCTGTGAAGGATTGTTCACAGTTTATGTGTCATTCGTAACTTCTGCAGGATACGGTTTTTGGTTATGCATGAAATTATGCGTGAGCAGGATTCTGCGGGGAGTTTTCAGGATGTTATGCCCGAGTTGTTTTAGGAAAGGATATAGGATATGAGCAGAAAGAAAGTAGTGGTTGCGCTGGGACACAGAGCCCTGGGCACAACGTTGCCGGAACAATACGAGGCGACTAAGAGGACGGCGAAGATTCTTGCCAATCTGGTGGAGGCCGGAGCGGACATCACGATTTCCCACAGCAACGCGCCGCAGGTCGGCATGATTCATACGGCGATGAATGAGTTCAGCAAGGAAAGAAGCGATTACACGCCGGCGCCGATGTCCGTGTGTTCGGCCATGAGCCAGGGGTATATCGGTTACGATCTGCAGAACGCTCTTCGTTCCGAATTGTTAAAGCGAGGGATTTATAAACCAGTTTGTACGATATTGACGCAGGTGATGGTGGATCCTTACGATGAGGCCTTTTCCGAGCCGGTGAAGATCATTGGCAGACTTCTCACGAAGGAAGAGGCGGACAAGGAAGAACGAAATGGAAACTTCGTTACCAAAGTGGAGGGCGGTTACCGCCGGATCGTGGCGGCGCCAAAACCGCAGGGCATCATTGAGATCGACTCGATTCGGGCCTTGTCTGATCTGGGTCATGTAGTCATCGCCTGTGGCGGTGGAGGCATTCCGGTGCTTGCGCAGGGCGTGAACCTGAAGGGAGCCAGCGCGGTCATCGAAAAGGATTATGCCAGCGGAAGGATGGCGGAGCTGCTCAATGCGGATATTTTTATGATTCTGACGAGCGTGGAACACGTTTCTATCGGATATAAGACAGATTCTGAAACGCCTCTCGAGCATATCACGGTGGAGCAGGCGAAGGGCTATATCGATGATGATCAATTTGAACCGAACACCATGCTGCCAAAAGTGGAGGCTGGCGTATCCTTCCTGGAAAAAGGCACTGGAAGGAAGGTAATCATCACGTCAATCGATAAGGCGTTGGAAGGCTTTCTCGGCAAGACCGGAACGATTATCGAGTGATTGAGATTAATACATTGCAGTGCAAAAGAGGGGGATTTTATGAAGAAGATTTTGAAGCTATTTACTGTGGGGTTATTTGTCCTGGCTTTGTCAGTGATGATAAAGATACCGGTATTGGCGGCGTCCCATGCAGCCGGAGAAGTAATCTATTATAAAGGATATGAGGTTGGTACTTACAACGCGAAGGGACAGATTGTATATACGCCTTTTTCCGTAAGTGAATATGGAAGCAGTGCCGCCAGCATGAATTCCAAAGCATTACAGACGATTTGTTTCCTGGAAGAGAGTAAAACGATCGTCATCCCTTCCGGTTCCAGTGTGCCACTTTACACAAATCTTTTTTTAAACGACAATACGACGATTATCGCTACAGGAGCTGATATCTATGTGACACGGGCAAATGTCGGCCTGATTAAGAATATGGCGACGGCGCTGAATTACCAGTCAGTGAAAAATGTAACGATTGATGGCGGTACCTGGCGGACGACCGATACTACGGAAGGATGCTCTATCATACAGTTTTGTCATGGATCGAATGTAACCATAAAGAATGCCACGATTATTGCCAATTATGAGAGCCATTGCATCGAATTGATCGCGATGCAGAATGTCACGGTGAAAAATTGTAATATCAAGGCCACATTGGGAACAGTTAACAAAAAATCTGTGGAGGAGGCTGTGCAGATTGATATCGCGACACCGTCTACCGCGCCAGGTATCGCGACAGAAACGACAAGGTATGGCATAACCTATGGCGGGAGTAAGTATGTGAACGGACAGACCTGTAAGAATATTACCATCACCGGCAATACAATCAAGGGAAGCCGCGGACTTTGCGCCAACTTTTATTCACCTTCTGATAACGCAAAATGGAGAAATAAATTCCATGATAACATTAAAGTGACGAAAAACACGCTGATTGGCGTTTCCGCGGAAGGCTGCGCCCTTTATCATAAGTTGAACGCCACGGTGAAAAATAATGTCATCAGGACGAACAGCACCAGAACAACCTTGTCGTATGCTGTGGGATTAAATATTTCTATTCAGGGCAAGGTTTCGAAAAAGAAGATGCAGAATACGAAGCTTGTCGTGTCGAATAACAAGGTTTATGGTGTGCGTCAGGGGATTCAGATTACGAACACATCCAGTGCCAGTTCACCTTCCCGGTACGCGAAGGTGACGGTGAAAAAGAACACCTGCTATGCTTCGCAGAAGGCGAACGCCCTGGCGATCAGCACCAGAGCGGTACTGAAACGGAACCTTACCAGCAAGAAGAATGTCTTAAAGAAAAGGAAATAAGCCAAGAAAGAGTACAGGATAGATAATAAAACCAGATTCCTTATCGGAATTACAGATAAGGGCTCTGGTTTTTTGTTTTTATCTTATGAGTTTGTTCTTATATGTGAAATTGTAGTTTTCGTCGTATCTTGCATAAGGAATAGAGAGTTTCGCCATATCTCGCATAGTGAAGTGCGATTTTCGTCATCTCCCGTAAAAAGATCGTGATTATTGTGATAAAATGAAATCATTTCATAATGTATACCCATGATTCCTTATACTTTGAAAATGGGACATTTTAGAAATATTGTATACCAAAAGTGTTTGTGATTTGCTTGACAATTCCTGGGACTAGGTTTAAATTAACTTTTAGTAAAAGCTAAATGTGCAGGGGGTAGCCATGGATTACACTAAGCTGATTGATGAGTTTTTGGAGATGCATTTTTTTAATGCAAGGATTTTTCTTGATATTTTTACAAAGATTTCAGGAAAAGGCGAGGAGAGAGTCCTGCTCTATTTATGGAGAGGGAAGGACGGTGTTTTGTCCGGAGAACTGGCTAAAGAACTGGGTCTGACCACAGGAAGAACCGCCAACATTTTGAAGGCACTGGAGAGGAAAAAGTATATTTCCAGGAATAGTAGATTAAAAGATCGGAGAAAGGTCTCTGTTTTTCTGACAGAAAAAGGAAAATGTTATATTGAGAGGGTTTATCAGAAAATCTGCAGCGATCATCTGGAGATATTTGAATATCTGGGGGAAAAGGACTCTGAGGAGTTGGTTCGTATTTGCAAAAGACTCATTGCGTTTCAGCGGAAAGGGAAAAAGGCATCCGACGTCTGTCCGCGAGCTACATCAGGAATGGCAGAGATGTATTGAAATCTATCATTACATGTTATATTTTTGTTTTAAGTGCAGTAGATTCTTGTTGCTCTTACCGTTCACGCATGAACGGTAACTTTTTTGCTGATTTAACTTCT
Organism: Clostridiales bacterium; assembly: GCA_021202175.1. GTDB lineage: Bacteria > Bacillota > Clostridia > Lachnospirales > Lachnospiraceae > Anaerobutyricum. Next base: position 7,659 of record JAJQDO010000201.1, read on the forward strand.
ACTAGAAACTTTTTGAAAACAAATTATTATTCGCGGATAAGAGCTATATTAATATTTGTTATATTTTGAAGGAATGTGAGCATGTTATAGTAAACGACATAAAGTCGCTTGCTATAAGTTATATATCAAATGGACAGGATATTTTTACTGCCATATAAAGAAAGGGAGTGGTTATGGATACGTATCAGGATCATTGAATGAAAACTGGCGCATTGAATCAGAAGCAAGATGATAAAGAGTCGAAATGGTTTGATGTACTGGAAATGAAGATGTAAGAATATGAATAAAACTTATTATTATAAAACTTTTTCCGATGATTTTGTCCACAGTGGGAATCAAAAGACTGTGCCAAGGGAAGATTATCAGTGGGTGCATGAAAATGTACTGTACCGTTTCTTCTCCTGTATCGTCTACGGTTTATTCTGGATATTCAGTCTGTTTTATGTCAGAGGATATCTGGGTGCGCGCGTGCGTAATGGCAAAGTTTTAAAGCCATACAGAAAGCAGGCATATTTTGTGTATGGGAACCATACCCAGGTAGTGGGTGATGTGTTCATCGCCGCTCAGGCATGCGGCGGAAAACGATATTATGCCGTGACTGGGTGGGAGAACCTTGCCGTTCCGGTTATCGGCAGGATTCTGCCGATGCTGGGAGCACTTCCGGTGCCGGAAAATCGCGAGCAGATGAAACAGTTTTTAACGGCCATGTCAAAACGAGTTGAGCAGAAACGGTGTATCCTTATTTTCCCGGAAGCCCATGTGTGGCCTTACTACACGAAAATACGGCCGCTGCCGGCGACGTCCTTTCGTTTCCCGGTGGAATACAAAGCCCCGGCCTTTGCGATGACGGTGACCTATCAAAAGAGAAGATTGCGGAAAAAGCCGGGGATCACGGTGTATATTGATGGGCCTTTTGCGGCGGATCAAGATCTGAACAAAAAGCAACAGCAGCGCAAACTCCGGGATGAAATACAACAATGTATGGAAGAAAGAGCAAAATGCAGTTCTTTTGAATATATACATTATGAGGAGGAAACATCATGATGAATATTTTATATTGTGGTGATCATAACATAGAAGACGGACTTTACATTTCCATCCTTTCTTTGCTGAAGCAGGAAGAGGAGCCGTTGCATATTTATGTTCTGACGATGAATTGTAAAGTGGGAGAAAAAGAATATGTGCCGGTTTCGGATACGGCAGTGGCTTATCTGGATAGAAGAGTACGGGAAAAGAATGCCATGAATTTTGTCAAAAAGATTGATATGACAGAGGCTTTTTCAAAGGAAATGCCGACAGCCAATCTGGAAACGCGGTTTACGCCTTACTGTATGCTTCGCCTGTATGCGGATCTGGAGGAGGAACTTCCAGATAAAATATTGTATCTGGATAATGATGTGATATGCAGACGAAATTGCAGCACATTTTATCATCAGGATATTGAAGGCTGCGAACTGGTCGGCGTTCTCGACCATTATGGAAAATGGTTTTTCCGAAACAAACTGTGGAAGATGGACTATATGAATTCCGGCGTTCTCTTGCTGAATCTGAAAAAGATTCGGCAGGATGGCCTGTTTCAAAAATGCAGGGATCTGTGCAGAGACAAAGAAATGTTCATGCCGGATCAGACGGCCATCCATAAGCTGTCGAAGGGCAAACGGATCGCCCCGCGCCGGTTTAATGAGCAGAGGAAGCTGCAAGACGACACGGTATTTCAGCATTTTACCACCAGCTTCCGTTTTCTGCCCTGGTTCCATACGTTGACAGTTAAGCCATGGCAGGTGGACCGGGTTCACGAAGAATTAAAGTTACATGAATATGACGACCTATTGACCGAGTATCAGGAAACCATGTGGAAACTCCGGCCTGCGGAATAGAAATAAGGGGTGCAGATAGAGGAAATAACAGGAAAGGATGTGGAAACTTCGGCCTGCGGAATAGAACTCAGGAATGCAAGCAGAGATAATAACAGGAAGGGATGTGGAAATTTCAGTCTGCGGAATAGAACTCAGGATGTAAACGGAGAAAACAACTGGAATTCAAAGGTGTATTTGATGGAAATATACTGAAAAATAAAATAAAAACCTTTCAGAATAAGAGTAACAGGAATGATTACGGTATATGCAGAGAACATAATAGACATAAGATTTTAAAACAGTGGGATGGAGGACGATAGATTATGAGCATGAAAACAGAAATCCCCATTTTTTTTACCATAGATGATAGTTACGCGCCATATCTGGGAGTGGCCTTGCAATCGCTGGTTTCTAATGCTTCCGATCAATATATTTATCATATCTATATCATTTATGACAGCTTGAGCGAGGAAAATAAAGGAAAGCTGTTCTCGGTAGTGAAAGGATGTCTGGAAAAGAACGATCACACTGGTGTTTCCAACTCGGGTGAAAACAGGAAAAAAGTAGACGTTCGTTTTGTAAAAATGGCGGATACGCTTCAGGGGATCGCTGATAGAAAAGAAAACCGTCTGCGGTGTGACTATTTTACGCTGACGATTTATTTTCGCCTGTTTCTTGCTGACATGTTTCCGCGATATGACAAAGGGATATACTTAGACAGCGATATCGTTGTGCCTGGAGATATTTCCAAAATGTATCAGGTCGACCTTGAGGACAACATCATCGGCGCCTGCCGCGACCACTCCATAGAAGATATACCGGAACTGATCCGGTATATGGAAGGGGCGATCGGTGTTGACAGGACGGAATACATTAATTCCGGTATTCTGCTGTTGAATATGAAGAAAATGAGAGAAGTGGATCTGAGTGGGCATTTTCTGCGTCTGCTGCATACATATCATTTCGATTGTATCGCGCCGGATCAGGATTATCTGAATGCCATGTGTAACGGACAGATTTGTTATCTGAACAGGACCTGGGACGTCATGCCGAATCCCAATCAAGAGCCGGCGAAGAATCCAGGTTTGATTCATTATAATCTGTTTGATAAACCCTGGTGTTATGATGATATACAGTACGAAGAATATTTCTGGAAATATGCCCAAGAGACGGTCTATTTCGATGAGCTGGTGAAATTTAAGCAAAATTATTCGGAGAAACAAAAAAAAGACGATGCCCAGCATATGGATGACCTGATTGAAAAATCAGATCGTCTTTCCTGTGCGGAAGGTACCTTTAGAAAAATAGAGAAAAGCGGAGTGAAAATAAAATTATGATCATTGGCGGCAACAAACAGGCTGTTATTGCGAATATCAGGCAGTCTGCTTGTGTAGGAAAACTGAATGATAAGGTGGAGGTCGACGATCCCACTTTGACCCCGAAAAAAGAACAGGAATTGCTGGAACGGTTTATAAAAAAAGGCGGAAGTATAGAATACCACTGGCGTAACCGGATCGCGAGGATCGCGCTGGACATCGGGGCTCGTTTTGTGAACCGGAAAACAGAATATACCGGCCTGGAAGTGATGCGAAACCTGGAGATAGGGGCCATTATTACCAGCAATCATTTTAATCCTCTCGATAATACGGCAATTCGGATGGCGGTGAGAAAGTCCGGGAAGAAACGGTTGTTCATCGTCAGTCAGCCGAGTAATCTGGCTATGAAAGGATGGATTGGATTTTTCATGAACTACGCGGATATCCTTCCCCTTTCGGACGACCAGGCTTATATGAGAAAGAAATTTCCCAAGATGCTGAAAAACGTGTTGGAAGGAAAGGAATTTATCCTCATCTATCCGGAACAGGAAATGTGGTATAATTACCGGAAGCCACGCCCGCCTAAGCGTGGAGCCTATTATTATGCGGCAAAATTTATGGTACCGATCATCCCCTGTTTCGTGGAGATTCGCGACCTGCCGGAGAAGGAGACAGAGGAGTTTTACAGGATTCAGTTCGTTGTACATGTATTAAAGCCGATCTACCCGGACGAATCGCTGTCCGTACGCGAGAACAGCGTCCGCATGATGAAGGAGGATTATCAGCAGAAGAAACAGGCCTATGAGGATTGTTATGGGAAACCGCTGACTTATGATTTTGAAGACGGGGATATCGCGGGATGGATTCCGGAAGAGGAGAGAGACTAGAGAAAGAAGGGAATCCGAGTATTTTATGACGAAGGAAGAGTGCGTGACGTACAATGGGATGAGAATGTAGAATCATGAGAACAGGAAGGCTGCATGTTGGGAGAGAGAACACAGAAAGAAGGGAACCATCGAATATGGAATGGGATACGGAAGAAAAAGAATACAGACTGGGCATTGATGTGGGCTCTACGACGGTAAAGCTGGCGGTTACGGATCCAGATACCAGGGAGATGTTGTATTCCAGATATGAGAGGCATTATGCCAAACAATTGGAGACGGTTTTGCGTTTGCTGGAGGAGGCAGAGGAGCAGTACCCGGATATCCGGTTTCGGGCCGCAGTGTGCGGCTCCGGGGGAAAACCAGTTGCCCAGGCACTCCAGCTCCCTTATATCCAGGAGGTCGTAGCTAATGCGGCAGCTGTCTGTGAACTATACCCGAAAGCCAGGACAGCCATAGAGCTGGGCGGCCAGGATGCCAAGATCATATTTTTTTATTATGATGAAAAAAAGAAAAGACTCCAGACTTCAGACATGCGGATGAATGGGAGCTGTGCCGGCGGTACGGGGGCCTTTATCGATGAGATTGCCACCCTTCTGGATGCGGAGGCAGAAGGATTTGAACAACTGGCTGCGAAGGGAACGCATGTATTTGATATTTCTGGAAGATGTGGGGTATTTGCGAAAACGGACATTCAACCGTTGCTGATTCAGGGGGCAGCCAGAGAAGATATCGCGCTGTCCTCTTTTCATGCTATCGCAAAACAGACGATCGGCGGTTTATCTCAGGGATTGGAACTGAAGGCACCGATCATATTCGAGGGAGGTCCGCTGACCTTTCATCCTACATTGATTCGTGTTTTTGCCGAACGGCTGAATCTGCGGAAAGAAGAGATTATTGTTCCAGAACATCCGGAAACGATTGTGGCCAGAGGAACCTCTTACGCTGTCGATCAGCTTTTTCCGGAAAAGGAAGGCGAGCAGGATGGTGCATTGCTGGAAGAATATGTTGCCAGACTTGTGTCATACAAAAAGAATCATAAGACAGATGTCGCCCAGGCGGGTAAACCATTTTTTGAGAGCGCAGAAGCGAGAGAACGGTTCGAAAAACGACACGAAGCGGAGCTGAAAGATGTGGAAACTGTGGAAGAACCAGGAATTACCGAACAGAATAATGCTGTTCCCAGGGAAACGGAAGAAGAGAGGATTGTTGGAGGAATTAAGGCAGTCGTCGAGCAGAATAATATTGTTCCCAGAAAAACGGTTCGTGCTTATTTGGGAATCGATTCTGGAAGTACAACGTCAAAAATGGTGTTGATGGATGAAAAAGAACGGGTTATTGGCCACTTTTATGCCAATAATCAGGGAAATGCCCTTGGTGTGGTACAGAAAGGCATTTTAAAGTTTTACGAGGATTTTCGACAGAAAGGAATCACGCTGGATATCATCGGACTGGGAACTACAGGATATGGTGAGAAAATGTTGGCGAAAGCGTTCCGGGCGGATTATCATGTCGTGGAGACGGTTGCGCACGCCAGGTCCTGTTTGAAATATTATCCGGATACCACATTTTTGCTGGATATCGGCGGTCAGGACATGAAAGCCATCTGGCTTGACGACGGAATTATTACCAATATCATGTTAAACGAAGCCTGTTCCTCAGGATGTGGTTCTTTCCTGGAAAACTTTGCCGGAAGTCTGGGAATCGCTGTGGAAGAGGCGGCAGAGGCGGCCTTCCGCTCGAAAACGCCAGCTGTGCTCGGAAGCCGCTGCACGGTTTTCATGAACAGTACAATCATCAATGAGCAGAGGAACGGGAAGGATCCCGAAGATATCATGGCAGGACTTTGCCGTTCTATCATAGAAAATGTATTTACGAAGGTCGTTCGCGTATCTAACGTGGATGAGTTAGGTGACCATATTGTCGTGCAGGGAGGTACCTTCCGCAATCAGGCCGTACTGCGGGCACTGGAAGAATATCTGGGGAAAAATGTGACTCTGGCACCCTATCCGGGAGAGATGGGCGCCCTTGGCGCCGCAATTCTGGCAAAAGAGCATATCGAGGAAAATGGATATAAAGACGCAGAGACCTCCTTTATTGGTGAAAATGCGGTGAGAACCTTTGCCTGTCATACGCAGACAGGTGTCCGCTGCCCTCATTGCGCCAATCACTGTAGCAGGACTGTGATGACATTTTCTACGGGAGAACATTGGATCACCGGAAATCGATGTGAACGAGGTGAGGTCCTGGAAGGAGATTCCCTGGAGAAAAATCCCGGTAAAAATTATTTGGAAAAGAACGAATGCAGGGAAAAGAGTGTCGAAGGAAAAGGTTCTTTCGAGAAAAATCCCAGCGAAAAGTGTTCGGAAAAGAAAGTATTCAAGAAGAAAGATACGGAAGATACCAATCGGGGTATTGATTTATTTGCGAAAAGGGAACAGATGCTTTTTCGTAAATATGATTATCAAGCGGCAAAAAAGAGGAATCAGACGATTGGATTGCCCCGGGTTCTGGAATTTTGGGACAGCATGCCTTTTTGGAGTACATTTTTTCGTGCATTGGGATATGATGGAGTATTGTGATATGAGGTTCTTTTTTCGCATAAGAGTAATCGCAAGATGTACGAAAAAGGCATCGAATATGTCGCTTCCGATACCATCTGTTTTCCGGCGAAGCTGGTTCACGGACACATTCTCGACTTGGCGGAACAGGGGGTTGACCGGATTTTTATGCCGTATGTCATGCATATGCCGCCGGAAGGAAAGGACAAGAAAAGTCCTTATGTCTGCTCCGTTGTGATGGGATATCCCATGGTGGTGAGAAATTCACAGAATCCGGAAAAGCGCTATGGTGTCGCTTTTGACACACCGGTATTTCACTGGTTCCAGGAAAAGGATCGCAAAAAGCAGATTTGCGAGTATGCGACCGGTGAGCTGCGAGTTTCGAAGGAAGAAGCAGAAGAAGCTTATCGACAGGGAGAGATAGCAATCAATGCTTTTCGAACCTCTTTGGAGAAACAGGCCGAAAAAATCATAAAGAATGCCCGGAAGAAACAAGAATTTGTCATCGTACTGGCCGGCAGGCCGTATCATTCCGATTCCTTTGTCTCTCACGATATTTCCAAAATGTTTACCGAGAAGGGCATTTCCGTGATTCCGGTGGACAGCCTCCCAGGATTAAAGGAAGCGGACCTGAAGAATACGAGGATTGAGATCACGAATAATTTTCATACCCGTATGCTGGCAGGCGCTTTGCTTGCTGCCCAGGAGGATACGTTAGAATATGTTCAGATTGTCAGCTTCGGCTGTGGGCACGACGCAGTGCTGTCTGATGAGATTACGAGAATCCTGTCGGAAGTCGGGCATAAATCGCCTCTGATTTTGAAAGTGGATGAAAGCGAAGCTTCCGGTTCTCTGGGAATCCGCGTCCAATCCTTTATCGAGACCATTGCGATTCGGCGTAAAAACCGAAGGGTTCTTCTTGACAGAAAAGAGCCTGGCATGCGGAAGCTTCGCGGCAAGAAAGAGCTTCTGTACGATCAAAAAGAACGGCAGCTGCCGCAGCCGAGTCCGGCCAAATTTTATAAGAAAGATATGAAAATCAGGACGCTGTTGATTCCAAACATTTCGGCGGAGGTGTCCACGCTGCTTGATGGCATCCTGGAAAAAGAACATCTGAAGGTGAAGACATTGCCCGTCGGAGGAAAAGAACAGATTCGGCTGGGAAAGAAATATGTACATAATGATATCTGTTTTCCTTGTCAGATGGTGATTGGCGAGCTCTTATCGGAATTGATTCACGGCGATTATAACCAGGACGAAGTTGCCGTCGGCATGGTAAAATTTCAGTGTGACTGCCGTATGTCTCACTATGCCGGATTGCTGCGAAAAGGGCTGGACAGTGCTGGATTTACGAAGGTGCCGATACTGACAACGGATGTGGGTGACACGAAGGAAATGCATCCCGGCGTTTCCCTGTTGGGCGTCAGAGCAGTGCTGGAAGCAGTCTGGGTGTTTGAGATGCTGGATATTCTTACGGAACTCTGTCGGAAGATTCGTCCTTATGAGGTACACGCGGGGGAGACAAACCGTGTCTATCATGCCTGCGTGCAAAAAATCGCCGATGGGATTCGCGTCAGCATTTCAAAGTCCCGAAAGGCATTTGAAGAATGCATAGATGATATGAGCAGGATTCCATATGACCGGAGTCGTTTGAAACCGCGCGTGTTTGTGACGGGAGAACTTCTCGTGACTTATCATTCCGGCTCGAATTTCAATATTGAACATTATCTGGAAGAAAATGGAATGGAGACAATCTTCCCGCGGGTTACCGATCAGCTCCGCAAAGATTTCCGCGCATCGGAATGTGAAATCAAGGATTACCACGCCAATATGTTCCCCTGGCCGTTTGCGGTTACTTTTCTCTTTGATACGATTCAAAAGCAACTGGAAAAAACGGCAGCCAGACATCCTCTTTTTGAGCCGGGACATCCGCCCAAAGAGATGTATACGAAGGTAAAGGACATTATTCCTGAGACTTTAAGTTGCGGCGAAGGTTGGTTGATGGCAGCGGAAATCGACCACTACGCGAGACAGGACGTCAAAGCATTTATCATTCTTCAGCCCTTTGGCTGCCTGCCCAATCACATCTGTGGCCGTGGCGTCATAAAAAAACTGAAAGAACGATATCCAGACATCCATATCTTGCCATTGGATCTGGATCCGGATACCAGCTTTGCCAATGTGGAAAACAGGCTGCAGATGCTTTTGATGGATAAGGCGGCCGCCTGACTATTACAAACGGAAAATCAATCCACAAATCAATCTATATTCTTTGTATATTCTTTGGATACGGACTATTTTGTTGATTTCAGCAAAATGGTTCGTATCCCCATCCGATATTTATACTCGATATTTACACTTCAATTTGCTATTTTCAGTGTTTTTATCCGTACCTTAAGCTTGATAATTACACATCATTTTTTCCAAATATGCATTTTGGCACGTATTCTAGATCAACGGTTACACTCCATTTACTAATTTTAGTGTTCTATCCGTACATTAGCGCGAATGTACGGACCAAAACAGCAAAATTACAAAATCTGTCCGTACAGAAAGGAGAAATGTACGGACCAAAACGGCGAAATCACAAAATCCGTCCGTATAGAAAGGAGAAATGTACGGACCAAAATAGTAAAATCACAGAATCCGTCTGTACAGAAAGGAGAAACGTACGGACTAAAACAGCAAAATCACAGGATCCGTCAGTACAGAAGGGAGGAACG
>JAJQDO010000281.1 GCA_021202175.1 Clostridiales bacterium
AAAGTTGACAGGCGAGGGAAAATGATATTATAATAATGTTGCAAAAGAGAAAAGATTGTGATAAGCTTAACACAGTCTACTAGATATTTTCTAGACCAGAGTAACTATCATTTAACAACAGAATGATTAAAATGGAGGAATTAGTATTATGGCAAAGAAAATTGTATTGGCAGGAGCATGCCGTACCGCAATCGGAATAATGGGTGGCGGATTAAGCACAGTACCAGCAGTTGATTTGGGTAGTATCGTGATTAAAGAAGCTTTAAACAGAGCTAATGTTGCCCCGGACCAGGTTGACGAAGTATTAATGGGATGTGTAATCCAGGCAGGATTGGGACAGAACGTTGCACGTCAGGCTTCGATTAATGCAGGATTACCAGTGGAAGTACCTGCTGTTACAATCAATGTAGTATGCGGTTCCGGTCTTAACTGCGTTAATCTGGCAGCTACGAAGATTATCGCCGGAGAAGCTGACATTGTTGTCGCTGGCGGTATGGAAAATATGTCTCTTGCTCCTTTCTGTCTTGACAAGGCACGCTTCGGCTACAGAATGAATAATGGCGTGTTGAAGGACTGTATGGTAAATGATGCATTGACAGATGCGTTCAATCAGTATCATATGGGTATCACAGCCGAGAACGTAGCAGAACAGTGGGGATTGACAAGAGAAGAATTGGACGAGTTCTCTGCTAATTCTCAGCAGAAGGCTGCAGCAGCGATTGAAGCTGGCCGATTCAAAGATGAAATTGTTCCTGTAGAAGTTAAACTGAAAAAGAAAACTGTAGTTGTCGACACAGACGAAGGCCCTCGTCCAGGAACAACAGCAGAGAGCATTGCTAAGTTACGTCCGGCATTTAAGAAAGACGGTATCGTTACTGCTGCTAACTCTTCTGGAATCAATGATGGTGCTGCTGCTATCGTTGTCATGAGTGAAGAAAAAGCACAGGAATTAGGTGTTACACCGATGGCTACCTGGATTGCCGGAGCTTTAGGCGGAGTGGATCCTGCTATCATGGGTGTTGGCCCTGTTGCTGCAACAAGAAAAGTTCTTGCTAAAACTGGTATGGAAATTGATGACTTCGATTTGATCGAAGCAAATGAAGCTTTCGCTGCACAGTCTCTTGCAGTTGGAAGAGAGCTTGGATTTGACACATCCAAATTAAACGTAAACGGTGGTGCTATCGCTCTCGGACATCCAGTAGGAGCATCTGGATGCCGTATTCTTGTTACTCTTTTGCATGAGATGCAGAAACGCGACGCTAAGACAGGTCTTGCAACTCTTTGTATCGGTGGTGGAATGGGATGTGCCACAATCGTTAAGAGAGACTGATCTGATCATTTCTGAAATCTGAAAGGAGGTACATACAAATGGGATTCATCAACTATGATGTAGACGGGCAGGTTGCGATTATCACGATTAATCGTCCAAAGGCTCTCAATGCATTGAATAGTGACGTCTTAAAAGAATTGGATGCTGTGATTGATGCAGTGAATTTAGACGTTATCAGATGTCTTATTTTAACAGGTGCGGGAGAGAAATCATTTGTTGCTGGTGCTGATATTGGGGAAATGAGCACATTGACAAAAGAAGAAGGAGAAGCATTTGGAAAGACGGGTAACGATGTTTTCAGAAAGATTGAGACATTGCCGATTCCTGTGATTGCTGCTGTGAATGGCTTTGCATTAGGCGGCGGCTGTGAACTTTCCATGAGTTGTGATATCAGGCTTTGCTCTGAGAATGCTGTATTTGGTCAGCCAGAGGTTGGTCTTGGAATCACACCTGGTTTTGGCGGTACACAGAGACTGGCTCGTATCGTTGGACCTGGAAAAGCAAAACAGCTGATTTACACGGCACGTAATATCAAAGCTGCGGAGGCTTACAGAATTGGGCTTGTAAACGAAGTTTATCCGTTAGAGGAACTCATTCCTCAGGCTCTCAAGATGGCTAAAGGTATCGCGAAGAACGCGCCTATCGCTGTTCGCGCATGTAAGAAGGCTATCAACGAGGGACTGGAAGTTGGAATGGATGACGCAATTGTAGTGGAAGAGAAATTATTCGGAAGCTGCTTCGAGACGGAAGATCAGAAATATGGCATGGCTTTCTTCCTGGATAAGAATAAGGAGAAAGTGAAAGAGCCTTTTAAGAATTGCTAATTGTAACGGTTGTCAATCATAAATGAAATGAGGTCCTACATTCTGCATTTAGATATGGCAGGCAGATTTATTGTCAGGTACCAGTAGAATGCAGGAAAAATGATATCTATTTAGGAGGATATAATATAATGAAAGTTGGAGTTATCGGCGCAGGGACAATGGGTTCCGGAATCGCACAGGCTTTTGCTCAGACAGAAGGTTATGAAGTATATTTATGTGATATTAATGACGAATTTGCGGCAAATGGCAAGAATAAGATTGCGAAAGGCTTTGAAAAGAGAATCGCAAGAGGCAAAATGGATCAGGCAAAGGCTGATGCTATCCTTGCAAAGATTACTACAGGCACAAAAGATATCTGTACAGATGTTGATCTGGTCGTTGAGGCGGCATTGGAAGTTATGGACGTTAAGAAACAGACTTTCAAAGAATTACAGGACATCGTACCAGCTGACTGTATGTTCGCAACGAACACATCTTCTCTGTCCATTACAGAAATCGGTGCTGGATTAGACAGACCGGTTATCGGAATGCATTTCTTTAACCCCGCTCCGGTCATGAAATTAATCGAAGTCATCGCTGGTATCAATACGCCGGATGAGATGGTTGAGAAGATTATCGCTATCGCTGAAGAGATTGGAAAGACACCGGTACAGGTAAAAGAAGCAGCAGGTTTTGTTGTAAACAGAATCTTAATTCCGATGATCAACGAAGCAGTTGGAATCTATGCTGACGGCGTTGCTTCAGTAGAAGATATCGACACAGCTATGAAGTTAGGTGCTAACCATCCAATGGGACCTCTGGCTTTAGGAGACTTGGTTGGACTTGATATCTGTCTGGCTATCATGGAGGTTCTCTACAGCGAGACAGGAGATCCGAAGTATCGTCCACATCCGTTATTAAAGAAAATGGTACGTGGCGGCAAGTTAGGTATGAAGAGTGGCGAAGGATTCTATAATTACAAGAAATAATTACAGAAACTAATGTCAGGTTGATTATCCAGGTAAATGTTCTGTCAAGATACGGCGCATGGACGAGACCTGGTAAGATCAGATTCAAAATTAAATATTTATATCATAAAGGACTGCAGTCGAGGACTGTGGTCCTTCTTTATCTTATAGGAAACTTCGTTCCTATAAAATAAAAAAAGCTTATACGCTATAAATATGCATTTTCGTTTATCAGTAAAATAATATTTTCTGTCAAATTATTGAAAAAATGGCTAATGATGTGTTATACTGTGGCGGTAAACACATTAAGGAGGCACAACAGGTAGAAGGAGGGGTATCCGATTATTTGCTTCCATATAGGAGATGAATATTAATATGATCTCTATTTTAATTTTTTGCCATAAGAAGAAGGATGCGGATACGCTATATCAACATTGCGGATATTGGATGGCGGTAATGGGAGATGAATGTCTGTCAGCAGCCATATACCATGATGACAGGATGCTGCCTGATATGAATGATGACCTTATCATTTCTAATGAAGTATCGAGAACGGCTATATTACCGGATATGATATTTTTTGAGTTGACAGAGGAAGGGGATTTTAAAAAGCTGGAGATGCTCAGGAGACGATTTTCTGAATCAGCACTTTTAGTAATGGCGAATCCTTCTGTGTCGCCGGAAAGATATCTGACACCATATCTGTGCCCGCTCACTTTGTTATTTTTCCCTGTGGATGATGAGAAAGCTTCTGAGACGATTCATCAATTGTTTATATACTATTATAAATTGAGAGAAAAGGAGCTGAACATTCGCCGTTTCATGGTACGCTGTGGAGATGAGAGAAGATTTTTGGATTATACACAGGTTTTATTTATGGAAGCAAAAGATAAAAAGATTTATCTGAGGTATGATTCTGAGGAGATTTGTTTTTACGGGTCTCTGAGGAATATGGAGGCTTCGTTGCCGGGATATTTTGTCCGCTGTCACAGAAGCTATATTATTAACTCTATGTATATCAGTAAGATGAACATATCACAGGGGACTTTATGCATACAGAATCGATTTGTTATCCCCTTTTCTAAGAAGTATAAAAACCGTGTTGACATTTTACTTGATAGGATTACCAGATAAAGTTTTACGATAAGATTTGCTGATATATTTTAGCGATAAGATAAAATAGTAATTGATAGATATAAAGGGCATTAGTAGTTGACCATTAATTGTTACAATGATAAAATATAGCTATATATTTTTGCAGGATATGTATATGATTCAAGGAGGAAATGATGAGCTATATTAAAGAGTATGCAAAGAAGCTTGTGACAGCGGAGGAAGTGGTTAAGGTTGTCAATTCTAATGATTGGGTCGACTATGGATGGACAACTGGTACCCCGGTCGCTCTGGACGCGGCGCTTGCGGCAAGAGCAGATGAGCTGGAGAATGTTAAGGTACACGGCGGCATTTTGATGTGGGTTCCGGAGATTTTTAAAGTGGATAATGTTGCAGATCACTTTACGTGGAATTCATGGCATATGGGAGGGATTGAGAGAAAGGCGATTAATCAGGGATTTGCTTACTATTGTCCGCTTCGATATTCTGAACTTCCCAGATATTACAGAGAACATATCGGACATATTAATGTTGCCATGTTCCAGGTAACACCGATGGATAAGCATGGATTCTTTAACTTTGGACCGAATGCTTCCCATATGAAGGCTGTCTGCGACGTTGCAGACGTGGTTATTGTAGAGGTTAACGAGAAGATGCCCAGATGTTTAGGCGGATTTGAGGAGGGCATTCATGTTTCTGAAGTGGATTACATAGTAGAAGGAGATAATCCTGGTATCGGTCAGCTGGGTGCGGGTGGAGCACCTACCGACGTTGATAAGGCTGTTGCCAAGCTGATTGTTGAGGAGATTCCGGACGGCGCGTGTCTTCAGCTTGGTATTGGCGGGATGCCGAATACAGTAGGCGCCATGATTGCCGAATCTGATCTGAAGGATCTTGGTGTACATACGGAGATGTATGTTGATGCGTTTGTTGATATAGCAAAGGCGGGTAAGATTAATGGATCCAAGAAGAACATTGACCGTGGACGTCAGGTATATGCTTTTGGTGCTGGTACCCAGAAACTGTATGATTATTTGGATGATAATCCAGAGTGTATGAGTGCTCCTGTAGATTACACGAACAGTCTTCAGACGATTGCTAAGATTGATAATTTTATTTCTATTAACAATGCAGTAGATATTGACCTTTATGGGCAGATTAATGCGGAAAGTGCAGGAACCAAACAGATCAGCGGTGCAGGTGGACAGCTCGATTTCGTATTGGGAGCATATGCATCCAAGGGTGGCAAGAGTTTTATCTGCTTCTCATCAACCTTTAAGTCAAAAGATGGACAGATGCATTCCAGAATACGTCCGACATTGGCAGAAGGTTCTACAGTAACAGATACCCGTCCGAATACGCATTATGTTGTAACGGAATATGGTAAGGTCTGCCTGAAGGGTATGTCAACCTGGGAAAGAGCTGAAGCTTTGATTAATATCGCTCATCCAGATTTCAGAGATGAATTGATTGCGGAAGCGGAAAAGATGAAGATTTGGAGAAGATCCAACAAATAATCTAATAAGAAATATAATTATGCATGGATTATAAAGTATAATATAGTGAGCGTCAGATGATGATCAACATTCATTATCATACCCCTTTACACAAAAGATATTTTTATGTAAAGGGGTATTTCTTTTGCTATAATCTGCGGTATGAGGCAATATAGAAACCGGAAATATCTAGATTAGAGTCAGATTGTCAATATTCTTGATAATGATTGTTGATTTTCCGGTAACATCTGTCTGTATTTCAAAATTAGCGAGTTTGTTATAGGTTTCCATGGGGATGGATATCTCTATCCCGCTGTCGGTTACCATTACCTGCTTCTCTAATTTTTTTACGGTTGTCTCGTTGGTGACGGTAAAGTTATCATATTGCAGGTCATATTTTTCCATCTTCTCATCATATTCTGATTTCTTTTCCGGACTGTTGCCAAAAAGGCGATTGCCGATTTCTTCAATATCAAAAGATTGTCGGTCGTTATATTCTTTTTGAAGGGCGCTTTTCGTATCCATTTTTGTTTTCAGGTCCGCGCCATCGTACTTATTTGATATCGTGTTGATCACTTTTGTGAGGATGTTTAATTTCTTTTTGGGAGGGAGGCTGGTATGGCAAACGAGGAATTTTTCAGAAAGATAGAACACTTTTTCGCCATTAATCTCCCAGCGTTTTTCTAATAATTTTATGTGCATGTCGGTGAGGTTGATTATGATTGCCTCAGGAATCCGCGTGTTGCTGCCAGGCAGGAGAGCCTTTGATTTAATGACATCTGCATGGATATCCTGAATCAGTTCCTCAGATTCTTCTTCGGGGTTTGTTTCTTCAGTGATGGAAATTTCATGGGTATAGCTTTCTCTGTAATTCATTTTCAACAGAGCGAGGTAAATGACACTTTCTGACTGAAAGGTGACAAATAGAAGGTCCGCAGCTGGTATATCCAAACCCTCCCCCATGGACGTGTACAGCCTTTCGGCAATACTGTGACTGGTCTGGATAAAGGATTCTTCATCGGATTCATCCCAGGTATCTAAGATGGAATAGATGGGAGATGATTCCTCATAGAATTCACAATCTTTTGTGTCATCGCTAACCATGATTTTATAAATATGGCCTCGGATAAACTCATATAAATCCGGGCCTAGATTTAAAAGAATGTTGGAAAGGATGCATTCTCCATGCACAGTGTCCAGAATATGTAAGATCGCTTTTCGAATGACGATATCGTCTTTTGCTATCATTGTGTTCCCTCCTTAATGTGTTATAGGATTTGAGAGACAAAGGGTGTATATTATACAGGTTTTGGGCTGTTTGGAAGAAGGTAATTCCGAGATGATGGAAACAGGATATATTATAGATAAGAAATACGAGATTGTCAAAGAAATAGGGAGAGGAGGCACCAGTATTGTTTATCTGGCCAGACATAGGATATTGGGCAATGACTGGGCTGTGAAAGAAGTTTGTAAGGAGGATTGCCTTTATTACGATATCTTAAAGCAAGGGTTAATCAGAGAGACAAATATCTTAAAAAAATTGGATCATCCAAACCTGCCCAAAATTATTGATATCATAATAAAGGACGATTCGTTGCTCATTATAATGGAATATATCGAAGGAAAAACATTGAAGCAGATATTGGACATGGAGGGTGTCATTCCGGAGAATCAGGTTATATGTTGGGGACGACAGATATGCGATGTGCTGTTATACCTTCACGGAAGAAGGCCTCCGGTCATATACAGGGATTTGAAACCTTCGAATATCATATTGAATTCAGAAGGAAAGCTTATCCTTATCGATTTTGGAACCGCGAAGGAATATCGGAATGAAGGACAGGAAGATACGGTTTATCTGGGAACGAAAGGTTACGCGGCTCCAGAACAATATGGAGGAATCGGAAAAACTGATGAGAGGACAGACATCTACTGCTTCGGGGTGACAGTATATCATTTATTGACTGGTAGGAGTCCGAATCAGCCTCCCTATAAGATATATCCTATCCGTCGGTGGAATCCAGACTTTTCCCCAGGATTGGAATCTCTTATCATAAAATGCACTCAGGAAAATCCAGATGAGCGGTATCAAAGCTGTTTTGAATTAAAATATGCGCTTGATTTTCTGGAAGAAAATACAAATACCATTTATCATCAGGAAAAAAGGAAGATATTGCTGTGGGGACTATTGTTATGTGGAATGGTGATCTGTTTTATATTTTCATTCGCCTGCGGGAGAACAATCATACAAAAGCGTGAGCATATGGTGGAACAATATATAAAACAGGCAGAAAAATCACTTAGCGAGGAATATATACAGGAAAATTATATAAATGCCTTAAAAATATCGCCCTCATCTGAGGAGATATATGAGAGTTTGTTGAAACATTATGTCAAAGTCAACGACTTTAAGATGGAAGATGCCGTATATCTGATGAATATCCTGGAAAACAGCGAGATGAATGACGGAAAGTCTGTACTTGAAGCATTGCGTGAAAAGAATCCGGACGTCTATTGTGAATTTTGCTATGGGATTGGCGTGGGATATTTCTATTATATGGATGGCGCCGTAGGGAAAAAGGAAGCGCAAGGATGGTTTGATGATGTCTGTGATACTCAGGCCAATCGTTTTTCGGAGGAGAAAAAAAGGAGAGCTTCTTTGTACAGTACGATTGCGGAGTATTACGGCGCATTTGTTGTTACCGGAGCAGATTCGAGCGGAGAACGGGAAACCAAAGATTATGGGGACTTTTTTTCGACAATTTGTGAGCTGAATCAGATTTCGCTAAACGAGGATAGTCCGGAATCAGAAGTGGCTGCTGCTTACTACATTTCGAAAGAAGTGGCAGTGGAGATAGGAAATTTCGCACAATATTTTTTAAATACCGAAGATATAACCATGGACAGGCTGTTAGATGAGATCGATAAAATAAGTGCGGAATATCATACCGACCTGGAAGCAAAAAATGGAATCAGAGTGGATAGGATTAGTGTTTTGAAGCATTTTAAAGCCGAGGAAGAAATCAACCAATTAGAGAATCTTGTTGATGATGCAAGAAAAAAGGTCAGATTGGCAGCAAAAAAGAGTGAGGGGGAATCGCTGATGGGATAGGTAGTACAGCATCAATGATTGAAAGAATAAATCAGATAGAAATTGCAG
Organism: Clostridiales bacterium; assembly: GCA_021202175.1. Classification (GTDB taxonomy): domain Bacteria; phylum Bacillota; class Clostridia; order Lachnospirales; family Lachnospiraceae; genus Anaerobutyricum. The sequence goes on from JAJQDO010000281.1 coordinate 8,871, forward strand.
AAGCGGCAAGTTTGGTATGTGGAGTAATCTTTTTGATGGCTGCTATATTTTTTGCCTTTAAAGCAAAAATATGGCATACAATCTACAGTATATCTGGGATGAAAAGAAAGAAGGGAATCCGAAAGCTGAAACGGGAATGGTTGAAAACACGAGTTCGCAGTGTTTTGATCGGTGTGTTATCAGGAATCCTTTTGTTGGTCTCGATACAAATGGTTTATGCGGATACAGATGAAAAAGGAGAAAACGATACGATTATTTTGACAGCCACAGGAGAACAAAAGGAGATAGATGGCATTGCAATCTATAATGAAGGAGTGACGGCGACCGTCTTTCCGGAATCGAATCTTTCTGAGAACAAATATATCGATGAGAATACCATACATATTTATGGGATTCCACTGGATACGGTTGCGAAAAAGACTGCCAGCAACAGTGATAATGTGGATTCAAACAGCTGTTTCGAGATTCTTGGCTGGAATATTACCAAAAAGCAGGGGAAACAGCAACTGACATTCTGTTTTCAAGAACAAGGCGAATGGAAATTAGGTATTTCTTATCAAGTTATTACCGTGAAAGCTTCGGATGAAACAGAAGAATCGAACAGTAACGATGTGGAAGAGACCACGAAAGCGCAGGAAGAATTAAGCAAGACCGAGACCACCGATGATGAAACTGCGACGACAGAATCCGCTAAAGAAAGTGAGAAATCTGGAACAACGGAATCATCAGAAGAAAGTGAGGAAGAGAAAAATCAAGAAACAGAAAACGATACTGAAGAAGAAACAGACCCCAAAACAGAAATCAAAGAATATGAATGCTGTAGTGATGCGTATATAGTTGACAGAAAACCACCCGAACAAAATGTATCATATGAGAACTGTGTATCCATCAGTGACGCGGTATCTTCTCCTGAAAATGTGAATCGTTTCATAAACCGGAATCTGTCAGAAATAGCTTCCTCGGAATGTGAAGTGTTTGCCGGAGATACCGGATTGATCACTGTGGAAATTCAGGAAGATTATTTTTCGGCTAAAAATGTGACATTAAAGATATTCGAGATATTTTACGAAAATGATTCTCTGGAAGATGTGACAAAACAATACTATAAAGGGAGTAAAAAATGGGAAATGAATGACAGTACGGCCACGTTACAGCTGAAGCTAAAAAAAGAAGGACATTATTTTATCCAGATAGAATATACAGATGATGCGGGACATTTGCTTACTGCACAGGAAGGGAGTGAGACCGGTCATTGTCTGACGGAAGGTAAATACGAAGGACCGATATATACAATTGATGATACAAAGCCTGTTGTTGAGACATTTTCCTGTCAGACAAATGAGATACGTACAAACGGAACACGCAGTTATTACAGAGATCCATTGGATATCCTGATTGAAGTAAAGGAAGAGAATTTTAATCAGGAGAATTTTTCATTGGAAGATATTTTGACTTGGGCAGATGGCACCATGATCAGTCCCACTCGTGATGAAACGGACTATGTGATGATATGGACGAGCTGCTATGAAAATGGAGTCAGGGTGAATCAAGGCAGGATGCATATTGATACAGAGGCAAACCATACGCTTTCTGTGCAGGTGGAAGATGGGAGTCGTTTGCAAAGTGATGTGAAAAAGGGAGAATGGACTTATGATACGACAGCTCCTGAGATTGAGATTACATTTGCGGATACAAGTATTTATGTTCCCTATGTTTTTTATCAATATTTTAGTCTACAAGATATACCCGTCTATGTCAGGGCGAGAGATAAGATTAGCGGAGTTTGGTCGAGCTGTTATTATTTCGCGCAAAATGGAGTGATAGAAGACGATCAAGCGGAAAATGATTCCACACAAAATGAAGAGACAGGAGATGGTCAAAATAAACAAGGTGATCCGAGCACAACGGATACGGATGGGAATGGCGGGAATAAATATATGACGACCGTCATCAATGAGAATCCCGATATGCAGGATGGGACTCTGACTGAATTTTCCTTTAAAATCACCTCATCACAGAAAAACTTTAAAGGTTGCCTGTATGTTCAGGCAGAAGATTTCAGTGGGATTTTAGGGAATATGATTCAAAGCTCCGGCATGATTTCTGAATCCGCAAGCCTGCACAACGACGTAGCGGATGTCAACATTCGTCTTTCCGAAGCAGATTATACAGATGAAGATAAAAAAATTAAATACTATCGACAGCCTGTGACTGTCGTGGCGTCGGCAACAGATGAACATTCTGGTGTCGCGGAAATAAAATTGAAGGCATCAGCGACGTCAACATTGACGGAAGAGGAGACTACTTTAAAAACATCAAAATCCTATACAGAACAGGATGACATTACATATTCGGGCAGCCTGACTATGGAGATTGGAAATGATGATTTTCCAGATGCAACTTCTAAAAATCCGATCTGCGTTGTGGCTGTTATGACGGATAATGCAGGAAATAAGACGAGCATGGAAGAAGAATATAAACTGGTCCTGGATAATACATTGCCGGAGATTGATGTCAGTTATGACATAAACCAGGCCGAGAATGAGAAGTATTATAATCAGACCAGAGTGGCAAAGGTCAGCGTGCGGGAAAGGAATTTTGACGAGAGCGCGGTAGAATGGGATATTTCCGGGTCGAATGACAGGTATACCATTGGGGAGTGGGAAGATGACGGGGATATTCATCAATGTGAGGTTGTGTTTGCGGAAGAAGGTGATGATTATAAACTAAAGATTTCCCTTTCTGATTATGCAGGAAATAAGGCAGTTTGGGATGAAGACCAGGCTTTTTGTATCGATAAGACCGCACCGGTGCTGGAAATGAAAATGGACAGCGGCGACGTGAAGAACGAGTATTATTATGCTTCATCAAAAGTACTTTCTTTTTATGTCACAGATCAACACATCGATGAAGAGAGTGCAGCTTATTATGTGAATATAAATGAAGAATTATCGTCAGATGATGAAGAATTGCCTTCAGAAGACAGTGAGAACTCGTCGAGCGATTCAAGGAAATCAACAAAAGAAAATGGTGAACCCTTGAAACTGGTCTCAGAAGGGAAAGATGACTATTGCGCTTCCTTGTTTCTTGAGAAGGACGGAGAGTATCAGATCAGCTTTTCCTGTGTTGATCTGGCAGGAAATGTGTCAGAAACGGATATTCCCATGAGATTTGTCATTGATCAGACATTGCCGGAGATAAAGGTATCCGGTGTAGAAAATGGGGCGACGTATACCGGTGCGATTCACCTGGGCGTAGGCATAACGGATGAAAATATAGATCAAGACACGATTCGCGCGATTGTAAAGAGGATAGATGGAACAAAATATACCCAGATGATCGATGGCGAGAGAGGAAAACTTATTGAGGACGGGAAATGGCAATACCGATGGGAGGATATTCCTCATTTGGAAGGAATGGATGGTATTTACACATTAGAGGTGTATGCGGAAGATTTTGCGGGAAATCAGATTTCCCTGGGAAACGAAGGGATTCTTTTTTATATGAACCGATTTGGGATATCCTATGATTTGGGGAGCGGACTGAAATCAGCCATAGAAAAAGGATATATCAACAGTGAAGAAGACATGATCGTCACAGAATACAATGTAAATCCTGTAGAAAATGAAGTGGTCGTTTTAAAGAATAATGAGGAACGTTCTGTAGTTGAAACAATAGGAAGCGGAATCGATGCTGATACGTTATATGCAGAGGGAAAACAGGGCTGGGGTGTGAAGGAGCTTCTTATGGAAAAGGAAAATTTCCAGGAAGAAGGTATCTATCAGATTACAATCCATTCTAAAGGATATGCGGAAAGAAATGGGAAGAAAGAAATCATTGATGAGACGACAAATGAACTGGAAGGGCAGCCGATTCGTTTTATCGTTGATAAAACACCACCAGTCGTTCAGATTGGAGGACTGGATCAGGAACTTTATAAGGATGAGATACAGATATTTACCGTGACGGTTATGGATAATTATGAATTCGCGTATATGGATGTGAGAATACATTATGAAGGCGGAAGAAAGGAAGACCGGCTGATTCATATTGAAGCTGACGATTTGAATGATAAACATAGCATTGTTGAAGAACTGGAAGCCTATAACGGAAAACAGACGATAATCTGTCAGGCTTGGGATAAGGCGGGAAATTGCAGGGATACTTCGGTGACAGGAGAGAGCGTAAGCTGCGTGGTCACGGATAATCAGATGGTACAGGCGTATTATGAAAAACCTGTGGTTGCCTGGACGTGGAGGATTGCAGTGGCTGGAATTTCGGTAGCAGGATTGTTGATTTTAGCGGTGATATTGCGGAAAACTTTGACGAGATAAAAGAAGTTTGCTATATTGAGTCTATGGAGGTAGGTGCGCATGGATTTTCAAGTAGGAGACGTAATCAAATTGAAGAAACCACATCCCTGCGGTGCTAATGAATGGGAAGTCTTAAGGGTGGGAATGGACTTTCGCCTGCAGTGTAATGGCTGTGGCCGACAGGTAATGGTTTCAAGAAAACTTGTAGAGAAAAATTTTCGAGGATTTAAAAAATTGTAACTTGTTTTTGTTCGGGCTCTGTGATAGAATAAATGACTGTAGTGCGTAAATCCTTGTTCTCTCGTAAGAGAGAGGACCGAGAAGACCAGAAGGAGGTGCAAGAAAGCCATGAATAAATATGAATTAGCAGTGGTATTGAATGCAAAGATTGACGATGACGCCAGAGCAGATGCCTTGGAAAAGGTAAAAGCTTTGATTGAAAAAAGCGGCGGCACCATTACTAACATTGATGAATGGGGTAAGAGAAGATTAGCTTACGAGATTCAGAAGATGAGAGAGGGATATTACTATTTTATCCAATTCGATGCATCCAGTGACGCTCCAGCGCAGATTGAGCAGCGTGTTCGTATTATGGAGCCGGTCATCAGATATTTATGTGTTAGACAAGATGCATAACGAATAGGAGGAATTCCATGAATAAAGTAATTTTGATGGGACGTCTGACCAGGAATCCGGATGTGAGATACTCACAGGGAGAGAAGGCGACGTGTGTAGCAAGATATACTTTGGCAGTTAACAGAAGATTTCGGAGAGATGGCGATCCCGAAGCGGACTTCATCAACTGTGTTGCTTTTGGCAGGCAGGGTGAGTTTGCCGAGAAGTATCTGAAGCAGGGTACGAAAATGGTCATTTCCGGAAGAATCCAGACAGGCAGTTATATTAATCGGGATGGTGTGAAGGTTTACACGACAGATATTATTGTGGAAGAGCAGGATTTTGCTGAGAGCAAGGCAGCTTCCGCAGGATATAATGGCGGATACCAGCAGAATAATTACCAGCAGGGTGGTTATCAGTCCAATAACTATCAGAACGCTTCGACTTCCGCGCCGGAGCCACAGCCGAAAGCGACAAGCCGTCCGGAGCCGTCGGAGGCTGTAAGTGACGGATTTATGACGATTCCCGAAGGGATTGAGGATGAACTGCCTTTTATTTGATGATGAGGAATTTAGGAGGTAATATCAATGGCATACAGCAAAGAACGCAGTGATTCTTCTATGAGAAGAAGAGGCGGACGGAGAAGAAAAAAAGTCTGCATATTCTGCGCAGATAAGAATTCAGTAATTGACTATAAAGATGTGAATAAATTAAAAAGATACGTATCGGAAAGAGGCAAAATCCTTCCGAGAAGAATCACAGGTAACTGTGCAAAGCATCAGAGAGCTCTCACGGTAGCAATCAAGAGAGCAAGACACGTATCTTTGATGCCGTATACGGTAGAGTAAGGATTCATACTACAGCAGATGATGCAAAGTCATTTGCTGGTCCTATGTCACAGCAGGCGGAATGTCCGTTTGCTGTGGCATTTTTTTATCTGATAGGAAACTTCTTTCATATTATATGACAATGTCTCATTTCTTTAATTAATTAAAGAAACAACATAGCCTCAAATTCTCCCTGAATATTACGAAATTATTAAATGATGATTACTTCTTCATAAAGTGTTGAAAACTGAAAAAAATGAGTTATACTTTTAAATAACACATTAAATTGCAGGATTGGCATTAGAAGGGGGGATTCCATGGAACAGTATAAGATTGAACACGGAGACATTGTACTTGTCGTGAATTTGATTAGTGTGAATACCAGATACGTGGATATCACTGTGAATGATGATTTTTCTGTCAGCATGAGGATTCCCGTCGGCATGCATCAGGATATGGCAGAGAAGTATATTCATATGAATGAATCGAGGATTCTGGAAGAATATGAGAGGAAGAAAAACAGGAATCACCAAGCCATTCCGGAAACGATGGACCTGGTGAATGGACGTATCCTTTATCATAGCGGTCAGAAGCTCCCCTTCCTTGGAGATATGAATCTGCGGTTGCAGGTGAAGTACCTTTCTGTTGGCAAGGAAACCCATTTATATGTGGATGAAGATTCGCAGGGGGGCAGAACACTTACAGTTCGAACGGATAACGACAGTCAGGATTTCCTGCGGTACTGTGTGACTCGGTATTACAGGAGATGCACAACAGATGTTGTCACCAGAAAGGCAACAGAATTTGGAAAAAAGATGAATTTGAGATTCAATAAAGTTCAGATAACCGGACTGACGCAGCATTCCGGTACCGGTATCTCACGTTTTTCTTATAAAAATATCGAGATTCGGGATCAAAAAACTTTGTGGGGCAGATGCAGCCGAAAAAAAGGACTGAAATTTGACTGGAAGTTGGTCATGCTTCCGGTTGAGGTCATAGACTATATCATAGTACATGAGCTGACGCATCTGAAGAAAATGAATCATTCTTCCTCTTTTTGGTCGGAAATGGAAAAAATTATGCCGGAATATAGAGAATGTCAAAACTGGCTGAACAGGCATGGAAAAGAATACGAGATTTTCTAGATATAATTAGACAAAAAAGTGAGATGGAGTGCGATCCGACAGATATACCGGTTTCGCTGTGAATCGTAACAGGCTGTTACAAAATGAGGAGCTTTGACAGGATATCATGAGAATATACGCGAAGTAAAAGTATAGGAGGGTATTCTGGCAGGCAGGCTGCTCATTTTGCGACAGTTTTTTTGTCTTAAAATAATTACAAGAATTAATACAAGAATAATACCAGGAGAAAAAATATGCCGATAAAACACCCCTTTCCGCCACTCTATGATAAAGATTCGAGAATCCTGATATTAGGAAGTTTCCCTTCAGTAAAATCCAGGGAACAGCAATTTTTTTACGGGCATCCGCAGAATCGATTTTGGAAAGTGCTGGCAGAACTATTATCAGAAACGACACCGCAGACAATGGAACAAAAAAAGGAATTTTTGCATCGAAATCATGTAGCCTTGTGGGATGTGATAGAAAGCTGCGACATCGTAGGTTCTTCTGACAGCAGTATTCGTAATGTGATTCCGAATGATCTGAATGACATTTTTGAGGGAGCAGACATCAAGGCTGTTTATTGTAATGGTACGGCTTCCTATGAATATTATAAAAAATATCAGGAAGAAAAAACGGGGCGAAAAGCGGAAAAGCTACCTTCTACCAGTCCGGCCAATGCTGCATTTTCCCTTGAAAAATTAAAAGAATATTGGAAAGGAATCTGTGGTCCGTTGGGCGTAGCGCCGTCTGGGACAGGAGATGTTCTTTTGAAATGGTATGATTACAATGCAAGGATTCTTCCCTGGCGCAGCAATCCTACACCGTATCACGTCTGGGTTTCCGAGATTATGCTTCAGCAGACCAGAGTGGAGGCAGTGAAACAATATTATGACCGCTGGATGGAGGAGCTGCCGGATATCAAAGCCCTGGCGGAAGTGGAGGATGAGAAGCTGATGAAGCTTTGGGAAGGCCTCGGATATTATAATCGCGCGAGGAATCGCAAAACGGCGGCTCTCACGGGATTCGAAGAATATA
>JAJQDO010000072.1 GCA_021202175.1 Clostridiales bacterium
AAAGGGCGTCGACGGTATCCAGCAGGCCGGCGAGATGGTAATTGATGCTCCCGCGAGGGGAGCGACCTTTGCTTCTTTGGCGGTCTGGGAAATTCCCATATATATTTCAATCCACGCTCCCGCGAGGGGAGCGACGACAAACCAAACCTCTCTTTTTCTTTGATTTTCAATTTCAATCCACGCTCCCACGAGGGGAGCGACGGTTTAAGCTGAAGCTTCCGCTGATGCTCACATGTGATTTCAATCCACGCTCCCGCGAGGGGAGCGACATATTTCAATCTCGCTGTCCTCTGTAGATGCTTCATTTCAATCCACGCTCCCGCGAGGGGAGCGACGGAAAAGGAAGTGAAAAGATGAATGTAACTGTAGTATTTCAATCCACGCTCCCGCGAGGGGAGCGACCAGAAGTCGCAAACTTCGGATATTTAAGTGCAGATATTTCAATCCACGCTCCCGCGAGGGGAGCGACGTGGTGCTTCCCAAAAGGCAGGCACAGGGATGGAATTTCAATCCACGCTCCCGCGAGGGGAGCGACCCCAGCTGGAATACTTAAATTCTAAGATTCAGATAATTTCAATCCACGCTCCCGCGAGGGGAGCGACGACAACGACACTGGAAGGGACGGCGACCAGTTATATTTCAATCCACGCTCCCGCGAGGGGAGCGACTCCACCTGGAACGCGGATATCTTAAAGAGCGATGCAATTTCAATCCACGCTCCCGCGAGGGGAGCGACTGGAGCGGTTTCCGGTTCCATATCTACAGCAAGCATTTCAATCCACGCTCCCGCGAGGGGAGCGACGGAGGGCGCATGAAGAAATTCAACATTAAATGCATATTTCAATCCACGCTCCCGTGAGGGGAGCGACGTACTCGGCTGTCCGACAGTTTCAAGCATTTCCAATTTCAATCCACGCTCCCGTGAGGGGCGGGCCCTACGGCCTCTTTTCTCTCCGTGTTCGCCAAAGTCTTATTACAATCCCCGCCCCCGTGAGGGGAGCGACGGCAAGCTTCGGCACGCCGACAACCATCGGAGCAATTTCAATCCACGCTCCCGTGAGGGGAGCGACTCTAGGGGATGACAGATTCTACGTTACTTCTAACATTTCAATCCACGCTCCCGTGAGGGGAGCGACAGAACTGCTGTCAATGCGAGAGTGTACGGGCTTTTATTTCAATCCACGCTCCCGTGAGGGGAGCGACGATGTTTGTAGAGCAACAGTAAATGGCAGTGATTATATTTCAATCCACGCTCCCGTGAGGGGAGCGACGCTGGGCGCTGGACGAAGATTTCAACGAGGGTGTTATTTCAATCCACGCTCCCGTGAGGGGAGCGACTAGAGGTCTGATGGATGTACAAACAGGTAAAGATATTTCAATCCACGCTCCCGTGAGGGGAGCGACGCCATCCTGCAGGGCTGCTTCACCGCCCCGGAGCATATTTCAATCCACGCTCCCGTGAGGGGAGCGACCGCAATAACAAACAAAAATATTGACAGTTATAAACCTTCTATTGTTATTTTTCACAAATTAATTTATGATTCCGTCAACATATGTCTGATTATTTCTTTTAAAACTTGATAAATTGCAGTGCGAAATGTTCCACTTTTTTATGTTCGCTTCCTGTTCGCACAGCTATATCATCAGAACACCTTCCGCCTCGTAAGTGTTTTTAGCGCCAAAGTGTTCTATTTTATTCTTATAGTTATTTCCAAGATAGTAAAAACGCAGGCTGTCCTTTTCAGGATCAATAAGTTTTAGCAAAGCATCTTTCAAAAGCAATGATTGCGATGCATCTACTATACATTCAAATACGGAATTCTGGACTCTTTGCCCATAATTCACACATTCTCTTGCAACTTTTCGCAATCTTTTTTTCCCTGCCCCATCCACAGTGCTGACATCATATGTAATCAACATTAACATCTTCTCACCCTCATTTCATTTCCAGAAAAATGGCGGATATTCATCCAAATCTCCGCGTATGGTTCGCGCCAAAAGCAAGGCCTGGACATATGGAACCAATCCCCATTCTATTTTTTCCTTTAAATATGGATGGGTGATTTTCTCCCCTTTTCGTGTTTGCCATTCACTGAAAAAAATCTTTCTTCCTTTATCATTTAAATATACTGCTCCATCTTTTTGTTCATCAAAGTGTGAGCCGTTTATTTTTTTCATGTTGATCAACGTTAATACAAATCTATCTCCTGAAACAGCGCGTAACTCTTCCATCAAATCTAATGCTAATGATTTCCGACCTGGGCGATCGCGATGCATAAGCCCTACATACGGGTCCAGTCCAACGCTCTCCAGTGCATTTGCGCAATCATTTTCCAGAGTCGTGTATGCAAAAGATAAAAGGGCATTCACATTATCAAGCGGTGGCCTGCGATTTCGATTTTTGAAAATGAATTCTTCTTTTTGATTCAAAATCAACTCGTCAAAAACTCCAAAGTAACACCCTGCCAGTTTTCCCTCTTTTCCTCTTAATTCATCCATCTCCTGAATAGAAGGGATTTTTTGATAGCCATACTTTAAAGTTTGCGATGCATTTCGCAACTCATCCACGTCAACTCGTAAAGCATGATCTCTTATAGTTCTTTCAATGTTCCACCGACAATTATATACCTTGCCCAGAATCATGTTTTTTGCATAATCCGTGCTTCTTTCCAGAGAATCCGATATACGGTATTGTTCTTTACGTAACAATACATTGCCATACTCTTTTCCTTTAATTCTCGCAAGAAATTTCCCTCTCGGAGAATAAAAGCATAAGCCTATTTTTCTATCAGCACATGCGCCCATGAAAGCTGGAGATGCTCCTTTATACGTAAAACAAACAATATTTTCCAGCGTATGTAATGGAACTCTTCCAAGTGTAACATCTCCGTTCACAACTACGACATTTTCTCCATCAAGGGTCAAATATGCATCTTCTGTCATAATATATAACGTATTCAGTAATTTTCTCGTGTTCACTCCTCCTTTTCCGTATCTTCATCTATGAGATGATCTTCAATATATTTATTGACAGTTCTCTTTTTAGCCAACTTAGGCACACATAAATTTGATAGAGAACAAGATCTACATTTCCCTGAAGACTTTACTAACGGAGTATACCCACGGTTAAAATAATCATGCATTTCTAATGTACACTGACGCACATACTCCCGCAGCTCATCACTAAAAGACACGCAAGTGCGGCGTTTTGTCTCTCCGTAGTATAGAAACCCCTCGTCAATCTGTGTCAAAAACATTTCTTCCAGGCACATCGCCTGGGCACAAAGCTGTACCTCGTCTTCTTTGCCTTTTTTTGCTTTTCCTCGTTTGTATTCTATCGGAACTATTTTCCAGCATCCCTCATACCCAAAGACACTGACACCTTCTGCTGACTTATGAAATTCAACCACATCACATTGACCGCTCAATCCCAGCTGTGGCGAAGCAATTCGTAACCCACGAGCAATCATAGTATTTCCACGCTTTTCGAATTTATTTTCATTATGGGCATTCTTATGCATCAGTTCACCAGCAGTAGTCTGGTAGTTCTCAGCCCATTGCTGCTCAATATGAATCAACGCCCACTGCCTACGACAAAACACAAAATGCTGTAAACCGGAAAGCATTAAATAGTCTTCTTCTTTATATTCCTTCAATAATCTCTGGCTCCAATCCTTTTAATGGTTCAATCTCAATATCATAATCATCCACTGATTTCGGATAATCTACATTTTCTTTCGCAGTAACATGAAGCATACGATGTACCTTAGCCGATGAATATTGTCCAATCTTATTATTGTGTTTCCACCATATAACCTCTACAACTTCCATGCTACCATCTGGCCTGGCCGAAGACGAATCATTGATGAACAGGGTTCTCAGGCATTCTTTGATTTTCTCTGCATCCTCCTCTGAAAAACCGGTTTTCTCAGCCAGTTGTACATTGATAGAACCCTTAATAATATACAGACCAAATTCCACCATATGCTTCATACCCATAGTATCCGAGCCTTTCTTACTCCCAGACTCACCGCTGACGCTTTTTGTAATCTGCATACTGCTAATGTCTACAGGATCAACACTTAGAGCCTGATGAATAGAAACCGGTCCACGAACGCCTACGGATACTCCTTCTCCTTTTGCTTTCCCTTTAATTGCAAAAACCTGACCAAAGCTTCGTACATCAATCCATTGTGCACATGCTTGTGCAGCAAACTCTTCTTTTGATACGTTTTTTGCAATACACGCTGTTGCACGGGCACTCAAGGAATCATATCCATCATCGCACCGCTCCTCTGATTGAACAAAAATTCTTTCACCCATATCCTGAAGACGATTACGAATTTTTCTTTTGATACAAACATCTGAAATTTCTCCATTTCCAGAAAATGTTGTTCTTGGTCTGTTTCCATTTAACGGGTCACCATTCGGATTAGCATGGTCTGCTGAAATAATAACTACAAAGTCTATTTTGTTACTTAACGTACTCATATATCAATTCCTCCTGCATGTTTGTATTAAGTTATTTTTATGGTTACCCCATTATTTCTATGACTGCGCATTCTCTGAAGTATTTACAACTTCCTTTTTTTCTTTTTTTGTATACAATGCTTTTCTTTGTAAGTAATATCCTAAAAGATATTCCGGCTTTAAGTTCCTGTTCATATCTTTTAAATCTTCTTCTTTAAATCGGCACATAATATCCTGAATCCATTTTTCGTAGTACTCTCTACTTCCCACTGACAGTCTTTGTAGATATGGATTCAAAGCATTATTTATATTATTCCACGTAGAAAAAGGTCGGTTTACAAATGCCGTCTGCATCCTTGTTGCATTTGTTGGTCTGTCTGCATTCGCTTCCATAGCATTCTTTTCCGCCACTTCTGCTACCGCCAGCAATCTTCCAAAAAGATAACTGCGATCTGTATTCTTTTCATCTAATACCATAAGAACACTTCCTCCTTTACTCTTTTTGATAAGTGCACAGGCTGTAGAAAGTACTGTTTCATAATGACTTTTTATTTTATAAGCCTGTGGATCGGATGCTCTGCACATAAGGGCATGAACAATATCTTTTGGTAAAGCCATCTTCTCTATAATACAATAATAAATTCTTTGTACCTGTTCTTTCAGAAGCTTATCACCTACATCCAGAAACTGTCCTTGCTCTGTTCCATACGCGCAACGAATAATTTGCTTTGCTGTCGGCGTATAAATTGTCTGATAGGGCCTCTTATCCTTTGTAAATTTCGTAAAATACCAGTTGCAGGTTTCATTCCAGTCTTTGAGATGGCTCAAAAATGTGGACGATTTTAATTCATCATAACAAACAATTGACAAACGGCCGGTTGTGGCAGCATCTAAACCAATAATAACAATATCGTCATTATCGTCCAGTTGATTTTTATATCCCTGCAATGCCATCGCCAGTTTTTTCTTATAACCCTCCTCTGTATCTGTAATTTCTTCTTTATCGTCTTCATCGCACAGTGGGTCATCCATAAAGGGAATATTTTTCCCTTTTGGGTTCCAACATATATATGTCCGCTTATCCTTCATGCCAATAAGAACACCCTGCTTTTCTGCCAGCCAAGACAATGCGTTGTGTGACTTTTGTGATGCTTCGTAACTAACTGTACAAGCTTCATCCGCATCGGTGAATCTGCCACGGAATGTAAAATTTGTCGTGTCATTTGCGGAAACTAATTTAGCTCCATAATTAGCTGCTACAATTCCTTTCGGATGATTGTTGGTAATCACACTATTATTGCCTGTTATAAAACAGATATTCTTTTTTCCTGACTGTACAGACAAATAATATTGTGTATAACATTCCATTAATGTCGTATCTTTCCATGTTGCCTTTGGTGCTGTAGGATTACCTCCCGCCACTCTGAATCGAACCATAACTTTATCATAAAACTGACCAGATATCTTCTCATTTTTAAATAAATTATTTTCATCAAGCTCTATAATTCTATACGTGATTAAATCTTGAATAACATTTTCCTTACTTATATATTTATAAATTGCTCTGACCTTGGGATGAGAAAATTCTGACTTTTTCCATAAATACAAGTTTTTGATATATGCCTGAAATTTTTTTCCAGTCTTTTCCCGCTGTTCTTCTGGAACATGTGAAATATAATCCCCGGCGATATAAGGAAGCATGTCGTTCAAAGCATGAGGGGCAACTCCGCTGGAGCGGGAAGCTGACGCTTCCGTAACCGGAATCAGAATCCTGCCATCTTCTTTCTCTACCGGCGAAGCTGACAGAAATTCTCCAGCTTCATTGATGGTAATTTCCAGATGGGAATTAGCTGTCATATGTGCAATTACAGAAAGCATTGCCGTACCATCCGTTGTCCCGGCAAATTGCTTATTATGTTCATAGGTCTGATAAAGCATATTCATCCAGGACATTTATTCCACCTCCTCATACAGAACATCAACTGAAGAAAAATTGTATTCCTCTTTTCCAAATTTCTTCATATTCATTTTCTTAATCGATTTGTGAATACAATCCCTCGGTAAGGCATATTCAATAATGCCTTTTTTCATTACCGCATTCCAGAGATTTACCGTCATCATCCCTTGTGTTTCCTCAGAATAAGCTTCATCCGCATACGTAATTCCATGGTACATCAAACCAAATGATAATTCTGGAACATTATCATAAAAACCTGCTCCTTCCCCAAAGACACATGGCTCTACATAGGCCTGACATTCCCTGCAGCCCAAATACACATCTCTTCTTCCACCTTTTGCTATCATTCGTCTGGCTATATTATGGTGTTTGTTTTCATTTCGATCTTGTGCTAACTCTGGACGATTTTCATTCCAGATAAAATGTGCTTTTACCTGGTATCTGCAGTCTTTCAAATAAGTATAATACGATAAGTCATTTCCATTTTTATTATACTTAATTGGTCGGATACCTTTCGTTTCGGTCTGAATCGGATTCATAACACGCACCTTATCAATAAGCCATATTATAGTTGGTTTCCAGTAAATTGAATGTACCACACCTTTGATTGCCTCGTACGAGGGAATTTGTGTGGTGAACTTTTCCCCACCCATTCTGGTGATCGGATCACTAAAAAGTGCATAATCTCCGTAAACTTCAAATTCCACAAAATTACCATGATCCATTCTGCTCTTACCTCCTCTCCATAAATACATGTTACACTAATACTCGTTAGCTGTCAATAAATATTTTTCATTATATTTGTTAGTTAATTTTCCCATTTTTAATGCTTGACAAATTTGTTATCCAACGTATAATAAACCATGTCGCAAGTAGCGTGGATTGAAAAATTATTTTTGTCAGTTACTAATCCGGGAATGAAACAGATTTCCGGATTAATGGCTGTAATCTCAACTAAATCATCCAACCACTAATTTTAAAATCCGGCGAATCTACATCGAAACCAATATCCTCTTTCCCATCTTCTTCAAATTTGTAGTATGCAGAATCAAGGGTGTAGAAGTCATTTATATTATTGTTGTGCAAAACAATTTTCTTTTCTAGATACATGTTCAGTTGATTTTTCCACAATCGAACCGCATATTTCCCTGCCCGTCGAAATAATGCTTTTCGGTATCCTAAATCCCTGCATGCCCTTTCCGTATATAACTCACCAATAATCTCTTTTCCCTCTTTATAAGGAACAATTACATCCACAGTTTCTTCATCATATACTTTGAACTGATGACCCGCCTCTTTAAATGCCTGTTGCAGGTAAAACTTTTCTTTCGATCGATTTCGCTTTGAGTATTTACTATTCGTAGAAAGCAGTTCCAACAGTGTATCTGCACCCTTGTTAATTTTGTAATCAAAAAGTCTATCCTGCTCATAATCTTGAAATAAATCTTTGTAAAAATAACTAATACTTTCTTCCCCACAAATATCATTCTGGTATTTCTCTGGATATTTTTTATATTCAACTAACAAATCTATCATAGCATCTTGCGCTCGTTTAATATCATCCAGATGAATCAGTTTTTCCTCTCTATATCGAATCAAGTATACTTTACATATATGTCCGAAGTCCCCACTACGGTTGCATCTTCCTGCAGCCTGAATCAGATTATCAAGTCCAGCCATCACACGCACTACTGTCTCAAAGCTGAAATCCACACCCGCCTCAACCATCTGAGTAGAAACACAAATAATCTTGCTTTTTATGCACCCTACAAGTGCCTCATCAATTTCCTTTAGTCTTTCCTCCCGATGTTTTTGACACATAGAAGTTGATAAATGAAACGATTTATAATTATTCTCTGTTTCAAACACCTTGAGTTCTCTATAGATTTCTTTTGCTTCCGCTTTCGTATTACAAATAATTAAAAGCGAGCTTACGTTTTGTATCAAATCCGTGCTAAAATCTGCTATCTCTCCCGCACTCATTGGTTCCTTCCATCTTGATAAATCCACTTCCGTCCTTTTAAATATCGCTTTCCTTTTATCCGACTTAGGAATCACATCAACCGGTGCTGTATAATGAATTGGATAATTAGTAATTCCCAGTTCGGGCTGTGTGGCTGACGAAAGCAGAAGCGTTGTATGGAAAAACCGATGCAGAAAATTCATCGCCATATTAAACATGTTAATATCTTTTTTAGGAATGTTTTGTATCTCGTCAAAAACAATCACACTGTTCGCATAACTGCTCATTCTTGTAATACATGTAGTCTTATCTGAAAAAAGATTCATTAAAAACTGATACATGGTCGTAATAATTATAGGTTCATCCCAAAATTCACTGATCAATTGATTTTCTTTTAATTCATCCGTATATTTTTCGTTCTCTGCCACAACATCGGAATGATGTTCACCTATCTTATCTTTCGCCTCTGTAAAGTCACGTATTACTTTCCTGTTTTGTTCCAAAACACTCAAAAGCGGAATGACCATAATCACTCTTTGTTTTCCCGTCCTTTCCGCCAAATGGTATGCATATCTTAGCGTACTAAGTGTTTTCCCCGCTCCGGTGGGAACCGAAATTTTATAAATTCCATCTCCATATTCTGCAAATTCTTTGCATCGGTCTGATATTTTCTGTCTTTCCTGATTAATTGGAGTTTGAGTTACTAGTGAAAATTCGTCTGTTAACTTCTTTTCCAAATACACAGTTTGTTTAGTCCAAAACTCTTTTTGTATGATTTGTGACTCATGGTCTTGTCCCTGCATAAACTCCGCTGTATTCAAACGATCTCCATACATAATAGTTGAAGTAATCATACGAACAAAAAGTCCTCTTATAAAAGTCCCTTCTCTATATTTTTCTCTTTTTGCTCGAATCGGAATCAGATTTAGATACTCCTTCAACGTGCTATTAAAAACTGTAACTTCCGCTACTGCTTTCTGAAACTCCTGTTCTATCCATTCTTCTTCTATATCTTCAAAAAACCTTTCCTTAGCCAATTCATATTCCAAGTCATCCCTATCTTCATCAAGACGGTGCTGAAATCCATTTCTTTCTTGGATATCTACACAATCAAATAAACCATGATGTGCTCCAATAGCATAGGCAATGATTTCGCTTGTTAACAACTCATAAGAATTACCGGAATGATACTTTTCCAAAATATAAATCACTCCGGCAAACGTATGATTAACACTTCCTCGGGCAACTGGCTCACTCATTTCAATTTTATGCAAATATGCTTGGTATTTATCAGAGTATTTGCCCATATCATGCAGCATCGCCGCCAAATTCATCAAGTGCTCATAACCGTTATAAATCAATCTTTGATTTGCAATTTTTGCCGTTTCTTTTAAATGATTAAACACAGATTGTCTTTCAATCCTCATATCACTTTCTTTTCTACGCATATGTGCAATATACATATTTTTATCTCCTATAGTCCCATATACACATTCATTATCAGCAAAAATAGTATAAGTATTGTCTGAATAATCTCCATCCATTCGTTGTCGATAGATTTCTTTTAAATCATCAATAGCCATCTCCACATCCAACGTATGAAACCCAAGCCAACACTTTTCCATTGTCCCTGCATCTGCGATTTTATATATTTCCCAACTGCTTTCACCCGAATAATAATGCCAATAACGATATACATATCCGATCCAGTACATTATTTCTCTGGGAAATGACTTGCCCACTTTTCTTAATATCCCCGCAGCCTCCTCCTCTAACTCTTCCAAAATATATTCCTCACCCGCCCATTGAAGTCGGTCATAGGTATCATCAAGACACTACGCAACCCGACTATTCATGAAGGTTTCTATAAAAAAGGATGATTCATATCCTCTATTTAACGACAATTCAAATAACCGTCCCTGAAATATCACATAATTGTCGTTTATCAAGACTCAATTCCAACACATTCTTCACCTGCCTTTATAATTTCATCAAAAAACATCCCTTTTCTTCGATACTTTTTACCCGTTTCTTCAGTCAGTGTAATTCCTCTTTTGCGATTTAATTCGCTTTCTTTTTCAGTTGCTCCCGCTGTTCCTTCAAAAGCCTCTGCCCATCAAGGATTTTTATTCTATCACGCGCTTTTTTCTGTCGAAGCAATATACTGTTATCCATGAAACTTCCCTGTTATAATAATATTTAACTCGATGTTATTCAATTTAACTCATAAGTTTAGTGAATTAAAAACGAATTAAAGTTCTACCACTTTGTATTTTGAATACTTACCACCGCACAATAACACCAATCGCCCTTCTTCCTTAAGCTTTTTAATTATTGAATATGCCTGTGATGGTGTTACTTTCAACAAATCAACGACATTCTGCTTTGTAATGATTCCATTCTGTGCATTTGCCAATTCCATAACTAATTCAGGATATCTAATACTGTTAACATCTGTTTGACGAACACATCGAATCGTTTCTTTATTATTTCGGTAAATCTTTTTTTCAAGAATATACGTACGGTTTTTACCCTTTCCGGAAATTTCTATGAGTCCCTGCTCTATCATCCCCTCTAGTGCTGACTTAACTTTCTTTTCGCTTAAGTTTGTAGCCTCGACAATTCGCTCAACTGTACATCGCCTTTCACTATTTAGAACAAAAAGAATCATCAAGGCATAAATTGAAAGTGGCTTTCCCTGTCTGTTTTGCTCATCTACAATAAATTTCGTAAACGGAAGGTCTGCTTTCGCCCTTTGAATAAACAGCTTAACATTTCTGCTTGTAGACTCCGAGTAATCCGGCCACGGTCTTCCATATACTATAGATCCTTCATAGATTCTATCAATACCTCTTCCTGTTTTTTCTGCCAAACCTATTCTCTTCATTGCGTCAGCCAATGCAGGGTTACGCCCATGCGGTTCTACGGTAAGCAGATTTTTTAAATTTACTCCATCTATAAATCCTCCTGGATTACTGATACTCATACCTTCATCATCAATCAATACCCTTACCGCACCAAGTATAGTGTAATCTCTATGGCAGAAAGCATTCACCAAACCCTCTCTAAAAGCTGACCAATCAAATTCCGGAATCGGTAGCCTAAATAAACCATATTCTGTCTCCCGCTCAGGATTCCAGGCTTTGACATAAGTTTCATAGTTTTCAAAGAGTTCCAGCAAAGGCTTATTACTTTCCTCATTTATACGAACTGCCGTTCCTTCTAAAACTTGAAACGCAGATTTAGCAGTAGGAATTAACTCTGCAATACGTTCTTCTTTCCCAATTAAAAGCATACCGGTAACTGTCGGCACATAATTACCGGCAACATTTGTAATAAGTCGCAACGCTATGTCCAATTCCTCATCAGGCAAAGCGAGAAGAGACTTTTCTCCTCCCTGTCTGTTCTGAACAATTTTGCGCAATCTAACTCTTTGATTTGAATCAAGATCATCCAATGTGGATCCAGCTAATGGTTGAGCCGAATAATCAAGCATTCCCAATTCAGACAAACGTGAAGGTATCTCGTAAGAATACATAGGAATCACTTCCGGACTACCATCAATTTTAAGTCGTCTCCTCAAAATCTTACCTGACGCAGTAGATACGACACCACGACTTCTAGGCACTTCAATCTTGAGCACTTCCTTCTTTTCTTACGCAATAATTTCCGCTCTGACAGCAATTGGTGGAACAGTGCTATTAGCAATTAATGCCGTAACACCAATTGCATCCCTATGTTTTTTATGAATGCCGGTAATAATGCCATCATCCTCTACCCCCAGAAAAAGAGAGCCTCCAATAGCATTGGTCATTCCAACAACTTCCTCGATAAGATTATGATCCGGATAGCATTTTAAGTCACTTTTAAACTCAATATCCAGGCTTTCAACTTTCGGAATTGTACGCATTTTTATCCCTCCTATCTAACTCGAATTTATTATATCTCATTTTAACTCGTTTTGTCGAGTTAAAAATAATATATGCTCGTTTTTGCGAGTTAAAATCAAATTAGCTCCTTTTATCCTACCGTATTGTCTCTGTCAACTCTGTGTTTGCGTCCAAAGCAAAATTAAGTCTCAGCATTTTTCATTAAAAACCTGTTATTATATTATATTGAAAATGGTATGGACAATAAACCATTATTGCAATAATAAGTTTTGCATCAATCAGAAACATGGGAATTCCATAAATTATTCACCATCCTTTGTATGCATATAATCTATGTCTTATTAAGGGCATATAAAATGAGTTCCATAATTTTACAAAAATTTTTAACTAAAAAAGGTGCAAAGCCCATAACAAAAGCTTTGCACCTTTATATCCAATAGATAGTTCTCTTTTGCACTATGAAATAATCTGCAATTTCTCACTATGTTCAGCAATAACCTTTTTCATGATGCCGATGTCCGATTGCATGGATTTAATCTGACTCACTGTAGTCTCATATCGCCTGACAGCTGGTACATAGTTTTCGACTAACAGTTTTATGGCCGGCCGCATTTCATTCTCAATAATCATATTGATTCGGGTTTGTTCTTTTTTGATGCCTTCAATTTCTCGTCTCAATGGTTGTAACTCAGTCTTCAACTTCTTATCCATCATGTCAGATATTGCTAAGAGCAATTCATTGTTAGTCATATCTGCCATCTTACCAACCTCTCTCGTAAAAAATTGTATCATCTTTAAATCACGCTGTCTATTGGAAATTATCAAGTATACTTTTTATCACGAAAATAGATCCCCTCATCAACAAGATGGGTTAACTTCTTATAATTTACTTAACTCATCCATCATCGCCGGTCTGTTCCTATATGTAAATTTCCAGTCTGCAACAATCTCTTTCTGTCATCCAGGTTCCACATTTTATTTGCTTCACACTTCGAAGAATCCCCACCAGTTACTGATATTTTTTTAATCTCCCATGTGTAGTGCCATCCGATTGACTTCATCTTTATTCTTCTGCAATAATCGCTCTGAATATCTTATCCTTTCCTGCCATATTAATATGAATTCGTATCCGCGTTATTCATTACTATCTCCTGTCTATTAATATGAATCCGTATCCGCGTTATTCATATTTTCTTCCCATGCGTCCTGAATCCTGTCCATCAAACTCAGAATACCTGACGGTAATGCTGACGCCTCTTGCCCATACCATTTCTCTATCTGCATTTGCTGCGAATACAGCCATTCTTTCTGAAGAGCAAATAAATCCCATTCTATACCCTCCATCAATTCTATCAATTCTTCTTTCGGCAATCCAAAATCAGCCAGGACGCTCCCCTGTATGATTTCCCTAAGATTCTGAAAATATATAATTGCCAATGCTCCAGCCGGAACCTTTGTCTTCCCTTCTTCTAAACCAATCAATACATCTATGTCACTGTTATTGATGAGATAAAGATAATCTGTGTAATTTTTTGTGAAATCAAACAAATCATCGCAGTACATTCCTTTAAAGGAAACGAGATCCATCCCATATTCTGAAGAATAACCGAAATATCGTTGATCCAGTTTCTTTACATATCTTTCATAGGAACAAACATCACGAAAACCTTGTTTTCTAAAAAAATTAATGATATCTTCCCCATGACCATTATCAAAAGGATACATGTCCCCGTTGAATTCAATTGTCGTATAAACCTGCATATCGTTCGTCACATAAATAATTTTCCCTCTTGTCATTAGATAACCTTCTTTCTCATAAAAATATGCTTCATTATTTAACCTTTTCATTTCTTATGATTATATAACAGGCATCATCTGCCGTCATCCAAGTCATTCTTGGATTCACAAGGAAAAATATAATTAAAAAATCTAGTGTCTGTAATCTATGCTATTATCCTATGCAGGTCATCCACTGTACTTGCTTTCCTGCACCCTTCAACCACGAATGATAGGAACGCACGGTGCCACCTACTACAGTTGATCGTACTTATCGCTTTTCCCCTTTGCTTTCTCCACAGGGTACTTTGCCTCATTCTGCGACATCTTCATATTAATAATCTCATCTGCGTCAAGTCCCAACTTATCGAGAAGATTCTGGCTATATATCATAACATCTGCAAGTTCTTCCCTGATATTTTGCAGATCATATTCATCCTCTGACCACTGAAAACATTCCAATAATTCCGCAGCTTCTATCACAATTGATTTAGCAAGATTCGCTGGGGAATGAAATTGATCCCAATCACGGTCTTCTGTAAATTTTCTGATTCTGTCTATCGTTTCCTGTTTCATTTTCTCATTCCTTTCAATCTTTCTGTCAGATATCTTTGCATACCCGGATCTGTACAATAAATACAGCATCCTTTCATACCGCGAGTCAACAAAGTCCTGTATGTATTTTTAATAATCTCATCTGCTCTTTTCTCTGCTTCTTCCGGATTCTCCTTGTACATTTTCTTAATTCCCTTCAATGATTGATCTGTTCTCGCTCTTTTCGTAAAATCTGTAATAATCTTTCCATTCTTAAAACGCATATCATCGCCAATAATAACCCCGACATAATCGAATTCAAGACCTTGGGATGTATGAATACAACCCACTTCATTGATAGAAGATTCACTTACCGCATACGGTTCTCCATCGTGAAGATTCCAGCTCATCTCAAAATCGCCGATCTTTATATCATGATAATCGGTGTTATTCTGTTCCTTTTTCAGCCATTCCCAACAATATCCAGCGAGAATCCTTGAACGGTTATTCGATTTATTGTGTTCTACCACAATATCTCTCATTTCTTCCGGAGAATCGCAAATTCTGATATCATAATCCATGCCTTCTAAATTATAATTTGCTGTCTCCCTGATATCAAGAACATCATCAATCCAAGCCAAATATCCATCGGAACCGTTGCATCGGAATTGAGATTGTAATTCCAGATAATAAACCTCAGAACCTTCCTCCCCGGCCCATTTTTCAATTTCTGCAACAGAACCAATATCTTCCATGGTAACCCTTTGACTTTCGTCTATGAAAAACACACTGCAAAAAGAAGCATGAATGATTTCTTTAATCTGATTTTCACCCTTATTATGAAACATGCCGGATTTTTTATTTAATCGATGGGCTTCATCCACCAGTAAAGTATGAACAATATTGTCTCCTACCTCTGTATATGCTCCAGAGTTTTTGAACATATTATCTACACTCGATTTTTTCATCTGCCCCTTCAATTTTCTGAGATATACTTGTCTCGGTGCGCTATTTTTCGATACATACTGTACCACTTGATCGCGCATCGTCAGTTCAGCAAGCAAATTTACTGCGATTACCGTTTTTCCGGTCCCCGGTCCGCCCTGAACAATTACCGTGCGCTTCCTGCCATCTTTCTGTGAAAGCTCTGAAAGGTGAAGTATTTCCTCGTAGGCGACCTTCTGGTCATCAATCATGATAAATTCTTTATTTCCTTTCAACATCGATGCAATCGAATTCTGCAGGCTTTTCGACGGTCGAATTTTACCGTGATCAATCAAGTAAAGAGTCTCTTTTTTATCTCCCTTTACAATGGATTTCTTTATAAATGCTCTTAAATCTGACAATTGCCCTTTTGTGTAGGCCGGGGCATCATCAAAATAAGCCTTATATTGCCCAGCATCAAGAGGATCACTTGGATGCCGAATATAATTGTGCAAACACGCACATGGATGCAATTCTACTCTTTCATCCTGAACGGAAGCATTGTAATCATAAATCAGTCTGGCATAGGACCAGGCCTGATAGGAGGGGTGTACTACGCGGCGTTTTGCTCCGCCTGTATACGTTTCCACTAAAGCGTCTGTTCCCCAAACCTCTTCCAGACTCTCCCACTGTTTCAGTTCGACAATGACAATATTTGATTCATCCGAATCATCATAGCCCGAAATCATAAAGTCCACTCGTTTTGATGTCTGTGGGATATTATATTCAATCGCTACACCTGCATCAGAAGGAATCATCCTGTCATTCAGAACCTTATACATATAATTCAGGGAATTCTCCCAAGAGCGAAATTCCGCTTTGGAAGTATGTCGCCCTATTTTTCTTAAAATATTTTCTTCAATTTTTATAGCTATCGAATCATTTTCACAGCTTGTTAAAAAATCGGTTTTCAATCCATCATAAACAATCATTCATTTATCCTTCGTAATTAATTTCATTTATTATATCTGATCAGGCTGTCAAAAGCCATACATCTTCCTTGCCTACTTTTGTTCTTCTGTAATAATATTATGTGCTTTTCATAAATGCTGGTAACAAGGAACAGTGACGGCAATTCATCAGAAAACATGGAGCCACAACTTCAAAAATCGCCGCTTTCATAATTTAAACAAGACAGTCATAGTGAATCGTTCTGCCGGAAACAGAATAGCCAGGCTTGATACCACCCAGATA
>JAJQDO010000211.1 GCA_021202175.1 Clostridiales bacterium
CATTATCATCACCACGGCCTATGATGAATTCAGTATCGCCCATAAAGCGATCAAGCTCAAGGTCGATGATTTCCTTTTAAAGCCGATTCGAAAAGAAGTTCTGCTGGAGTCTGTCAAGGCCTTTGCCGGGAAGCTGGGCGAAGGGAAACAGACAGATAAGAGTAATAAATTGCTGTCAAAACTCGAGGTAGAATTAAGAAAATGCTCTTATAAAGCATCTGTAGACCTTTTAAGAGAGTACATAGACCAGTTATATTTAGAGTATCATGACGTGAATATCATTTCCAAACGCCTGCAGGAGGTGGCGAAGATGATCATTCGCATTGCGGAAGAGCTTAACATCAGCGATACGAACGAGCTTGTCATGCAGATGGAGAAGCTTAAGATCAAGTATCTGCTGTATAATAATAAACATGACGCCTATAATGAGATGGTCAAGCTGATTGACATTCTCTTTGACAAGATGAACATCAAGGGGAAGCTCTCGGATGGCGGGATGAAGTCTGTCATTGACTACATCGAGAGAAACCTGAAAAAAGGCATCAGCCTGGAGGATGTGGCGAATCATGTGAACATCAGCACCTACTATCTCAGCAAGATTTTTAAGAAGGAGATGGGGGTGAATTTCATCACCTATGTCACGGACCGCAAGATGGACCTGGCTAAGGAGATGCTCGTAAACACCGATACACCGGTGCTTAACATTGCCTTGGATCTGGCGTACAACGAAGCGAATTATTTCAGCAAGGCCTTCAAGAAGAAGACCGGGTTGACGCCATCTGAGTATAGAGAAAAATACAGGGTAAGAAAGGAGGAGGAAAATGAAACGGTTTAAGCTTTCCACAGAGGTTCTTTTCAGCGAAGACGCCATTGACGCCTTACTGGAAGTAAAGGATGTGAATGCGGTATTGATCACAGATAAGTTCATGGTCGATTCCGGGATGGCTGATATGATCATCAAAAAGCTTAGAAATTGTCGTTCGATTTCTGTATTTAGCGAAGTGATTCCTGATCCGCCGATGGATCTGATTGAAAAAGGCATCGCTTTCCTTGAGGATAAGGAGTGTGATGTGGTCGTGGCTCTTGGAGGAGGCTCCTCTATTGATGCTGCGAAGGCAATCGTCTATATGGCAAGGCAGATCGATCTGGCACAGAACCCGGAAAGCACAAAGAAAATGAAACTGATCGCTTTGCCGACAACCAGCGGCACCGGATCGGAGGTTACCCAGTTCGCCGTGGTGACGGATTCGAAAACCGGGGTGAAGGTTCCGCTGATCGATGAAAGCCTGATGCCGGACATGGCGATTCTCGACCCGGAGCTGGTGAAGTCAGCGCCGCCGTTCATCACGGCAGATACCGGCATGGATGTGATCACCCATGCGATTGAGGCGTATGTATCCGAAACAGCCAGCGACTGTTCCGACTGTCTCGCGGAGAAAGCGGCGGAACTGGCGTTTGAGTACCTTCCGCGGGCCTACCGCAATGGCTATGACATCAAGGCGAGAGATAAGATGCATCGGGCGTCCTGTCTGGCTGGCATGTCTTTCAGCCTTGTGAATCTGGGACTGAATCACGGCATCGCGCACGCTCTTGGCGCTATTTTCCATATTCCTCACGGAAGAGCCAATGCGCTGGTCCTTCCGCATGTCATTTATTTTAACGCGGATATGGAAAGAGAAGCGGCAAAACACAGCAATGATGCGGCAAAGAAGTATCAGAGACTGGCGCATATCGTCGGTCTGCCGGCATCGACGCCGAAAGTGGGCGTGACCAGCCTGATTGATGAGATCAATCGGCTTCTGAAGTACATGGATCGTCCGACCTGCATTACGGAGTGCGGGATATCTCTTGAGGAATTCGAGGCGAACCGGGAGGAAATCATCCGCCGGGCGCTTGCTGACGCCTGCACTCAGGCAAACCCGAGAAAGGTTTCCGCGGCGGATATCAGTAAGATTCTGGACAATATTGCAAAATAATCGACTTTCGCTTCCGAAATGTTTGTTCAGAGTGCGAAAAGATGTCAACAAAGTATCATGAAGAAAATGCGCGATTGTTTTTTCTATGTATTTAAAGGCTAAAATTTATATGCAAACGACAAGTAATTTTGTGGAAATTACTATATAATGTTACTATCCTGTAAATCAACCAAAGGGAGTCTGTCCTAATCCAGACAGGCAAGAATTTCTATAAGGAGGTCAATTATGCAGAAAGAGGCTTTAGGAATGATTGAAACCAAAGGTTTAGTTGGCGCTATTGAAGCAGCCGATTCTATGGTTAAATCAGCAAACGTTACACTGGTAGGATATGAGAAAATCGGATCTGGATTCGTTACTGTAATGGTTAGAGGAGATGTAGGAGCTGTGAAGGCAGCGGTTGACGCAGGTACCGTTGCAGCAGATAAAGTAGGTACTGTTGTATCCAGCCATGTAATCCCGAGACCACATACAGACGTAGAGAAAATCTTACCACAATAAGTATAGTCCTAGTCTGATCAATTATTAATGGAGGTATAATTCAATGAAAGATGAAATGATGGCTAAAATCATGGACGAAGTTATGAAAAAAATGGGTGGAGCTCAGGCCGAAAGTGAATTCGCTAA
This sequence comes from Clostridiales bacterium, assembly GCA_021202175.1. Taxonomy (GTDB): domain Bacteria; phylum Bacillota; class Clostridia; order Lachnospirales; family Lachnospiraceae; genus Anaerobutyricum. Next base: position 2,601 of record JAJQDO010000211.1, read on the forward strand.
TGATTCTACCATCCCGGCTGTAGCTCAGAGCGGAATTAATGCTGAACTTTGCGGATTGACAGAGTATGTAGGAACCGCTATGGGTCATACGATTGGTTTGGTAATCGCTAACCTTGATTACAGTGTTCATGAATTATTAAAGATCGATCCGAAATATCGTTCCATCGGTATTATTTCTGACCGTACCGGAGCTGGCCCGCAGATTTTTGCAAGTGACGAAGCAGTGAAAGCTACGAATACAGAAGCAGTTCTGATTGAGTGCCCAAGAGATACAGAAGGCGGCGCTGGACACGGCTGTCTGGTAGTTTTTGGCGCGGAAGATGTATCCGATGCAAGAAGAGCGGTTGAAGTTGCCCTCAGCTTTGTAGAAAAACATTTTGGTGATGTATACGGAAACTCTGCTGGACATCTGGAGTTCCAGTACACAGCTCGTGCTTCCTATTGCCTGGAAAAAGCGTTCGGCGCTATTGTTGGCAAGGCATTTGGTATTACCGTAGGCGCTCCTTCCGGTATTGGTGTCGTACTGGCCGATACAGCAGCAAAGACCGCTACCATCGATCCTATCGCGATCGCAACTCCTGGTAACGGCGGAACATCCTTCTCTAACGAGTGTAACTTCTTCTTCAGTGGAGATTCAGGTGCAGTTAGACAGGCTATCATTGGTGCAAGAGAGGTCGGAAAACAGTTACTGAAAGCTTTAGAGCCGAACGAGCCGCTGGAATCCGGTTCTGTACCTTATATTTAAATAGTATCTTAAGAATGCTCTGATTATTTTACATACCTTACATGGGGTGAGAGCCGTGTGAGGGAACAAGCAGATCTGATATCTGTATGAGATGAACGGAGATGCAGATATCTGTTCTTCTGATGTAATGCTTGCATGGAAGAATGTTTCATTGAGAATTTGAGAGGTGTTGAGACCGTGAGAAGTAAACGTTTTGAATATTTAGATCAAAGACCTGTTAATCAGGATGGTTATGCTCTGGATTGGCCAGAAGTTGGATTTATTGCGATGAACAGCCCATATGATCCAACTCCATCCATTAAGATTGAAAACGGCGTTGTCGTTGAAATGGATGGAAAGACTGCTGATGAATTTGATATGCTTGATGCGTTCATCGCTAAATATGCTATTAACCTTGATTTCGCAGAGGAAGCTATGGCAAAAGATTCTCTGGAAATCGCCCGTATGCTTGTTGACATTAATGTTAACAGAGCAGAATGCCTGAAATATACAACAGCAGTAACCCCTGCTAAATTAGTTGAGATTGTTGGTAACCTGAATGTACTCGAAGTCATGATGGGTATTACCAAGATGAGAGCAAGATTAAAACCGGCAAACCAGTGCCACGTTACTAACGTAAAGGATAATATGATCCAGATCGCAGCCGATGCAGCTGAGGCAGCTGTTCGTGGCTTCGCTGAGATGGAGACGACGGTTGGTATCGTTCGTTATGCACCGTTTAACGCTCTGGCAATCATGCTGGGCGCTAACGTTGGACGTCCTGGCATCCTTACCCAGTGCGCGGTAGAAGAGGCGACAGAGCTTGACCTTGGTATGAGAGGTTACACCGCATACGCTGAGACCGTTTCCGTATATGGAACAGAGGATGTATTTATGGATGGTGACGACACACCGTGGTCCAAGGCTTTCCTTGCTTCCTGCTACGCTTCCCGTGGTGTGAAGATGAGATTTACATCCGGTACCGGTTCCGAAGTACAGATGGGTATGGCAGAAGGTAAGTCCATGCTTTATCTTGAAGCAAGATGTCTTGCTGTTACCCGTGGCGCCGGCGTACAGGGAACCCAGAATGGTTCCGTATCCTGTATCGGTGTTCCGGCCGCTGTTCCTGGCGGTATCCGTGCCGTTGCATGTGAGAACCTGATCGCTGCTATGCTTGACCTTGAGAACGCATCCTCCAATGATCAGACATTTACTCATTCTGATCTTCGTAGAGTTGCCCGTTCCATTCCTCAGTTTATCCCTGGAACTGACTACATCTGTTCCGGATATTCTGCTACACCTAACTATGATAATATGTTCGCCGGATCCAACTGGGATGCAGACGATTATGATGACTGGGTAGTAATCCAGCGTGACCTTAAGGTTGACGCAGGCTTAGTCCCGGCTACAGAAGACGAAGTTGTCGCTGCTCGTAATAAAGCTGCAAGAGCTATTCAGGCTATCTTCCGTGAATTAGGATTACCTGAGATCACTGACGAAGAAGTTGAAGCTGGTACATATGCTCGCGGTTCCCAGGATATGCCTGACCGTGATGTTGTTGCTGACTTGAAGGCTGCTACGGAGATGCTTGAACGCGGCGTGACAGGTCTTGATTTTGTAAAAGCCCTTTACAAAGCAGGATTTGAAGACGTTGCGGAATCCATCTTTAACATTCAGAAAGCAAAGGTTGTTGGTGACTACTTACATACCGCTTCCATGCTGGATGATAAGTTCCATGTTATTTCTGCTGTTAACAGCCCGAACTGCTATGAAGGACCGATGACCGGTTACCAGATCAGTCCGGAGCTGTGGGAAAAACTCAGCAATATCCGTACAGCTGTTGACCCGTCAAAGATTAATTAGTTAGTCTATTTTAAGGAAGGTGAACTAGAATGGCAATAGATGAAAAATTATTAAAACAAGTGATCACTGAAGTTTTAAAAGAAATGAACGCTACTTCCACAACAGCTGCAGCAGCAGAAGAAGTTTCTGAGTCTGAAGGCATGACCATCACAGAGATCGGTGATGCTGCAAAAGGAACGAACCCGAAGGAAGTCGTTTTAGGTCTGGCTCCGGCGTTTGGCGCTTCGCAGACAAAGAATATCGTTGGAATCCCTCATGCTGACATCGTAAAAGAAGTTATGGCAGGCCTTGAGGAAGAGGGCATTGCCTGCAGAATCGTTAAAGTATACAGAACATCAGATGTATCCTTTATCGCTCATGATGCAGCAGAGTTGTCTGGATCGGGCATTGGTATCGGCATTCAGTCTAAAGGTACTACTGTAATCCATCAGAAAGACCTCCCACCATTGTCTAACCTGGAATTATTCCCTCAGTGCCCGCTGATCGACCTTGAAACCTACAGAGCGATTGGAAAGAACGCCGCAAAATACGCGAAAGGCGAATCTCCTAATCCTGTACCTGTAAGAAATGATCAGATGGCAAGACCGAAATACCAGGCTTTATCTGCAGTTCTTCACATTAAAGAGACAGAGCATGCTGATAGAGATAAACCTCCTAAAGCTCTTAAAGTTGAAATTAAATAAACGGAGGTGTCAATCGTGGATCAGGAATTATTAGTAAGACAGATTATGCAGGAAGTGCTTAAAAATATGCAGGGCTCCGCAGCGGCAGAAGAAGTAACGGAAAAAGTTACCGTAGCTGACTATCCGATTGGAGAAAAGAGACCTGAATTGATCAAGAGCGCATCGGGAAAGTCTCTGGATGAATTAACACTGGAAGGTGTTGTGAATGGCACTCTGGAAGCGAAGGATTTCCGTATCACAAAAGATACTCTTGAATTGCAGGCTGAGGTTGCTGAGTCTGCCGGACGTGGATTCTTTGCTGTTAATTTAAGAAGAGCCGGCGAATTGATCCCTGTACCGGATGCAAGACTTCTTGAGATTTACAATGCACTCAGACCATATCGTTCAACAAAAGCGGAATTATACGCGATCGGTGATGAGCTGATTGATGAATATGGCGCGGAAGTTAGTGGTAACTTCGTAAAAGAAGCGGCAGACATTTATGAAAAACGGAATCGTTTAAAAAAATAGTTGACTCGCTTCCTGGAGGTATAGAAAGTGAAATTAGTTGCGGGTGTTGATATTGGCAATGCGACAACGGAAACCGCTGTTGCCAGGATCGATGGAAATAATGTGACGTTTCTTTCCAGTGGAATCACAGATACGACTGGCATTAAGGGAACGAAGCAAAATATTCACGGAGTTTTCCAGTCTTTGAAGAACGCCCTGGACAGGCTTGGGCTGGATATCAGCGACCTGGACGAAATTCGTGTCAATGAAGCAGCCCCCGTGATCGGGGATGTTGCGATGGAAACGATCACCGAAACTATTATCACAGAGTCTACTATGATCGGACACAATCCCAATACACCTGGTGGTATTGGGATTGGTGTCGGAATAACCCAGATGATTGATCAGCTGGGTAGTGTGGATTCTGGTACGGACGTGATTGTCGTGATACCATCAAGGGTTTCCTTTGAAGCCGCCGCAAAGATTATCAATCAATATAATAAGATATTGAATGTTACAGGTGCCATTGTCCAGCGCGATGATGGCGTTTTAATTAACAATCGCCTTGAGAAAAAGATTCCCATCGTTGATGAGGTCGGTATGGTAGATAAAGTGCCTTTGGGCATGATATGTGCCGTTGAGGTGGCGTCTGTCGGCGGAGTGGTGGAAGTCCTCTCGAATCCATATGGTATCGCTACGTTATTCAGACTGACCCCTGAGGAGACGAAACAGGTGGTGCCGATTGCTCGCGCATTGATCGGAAACCGATCGGCTGTTGTGATCAAGACACCGGAGGGAGATGTAAAGGAAAGGCGGATTCCGGCAGGCTCCATTGAAATTATCGGCAGGAAGAAAAAAGTGACGGTTGGCGTAGGTGAAGGCGCGGAAAAGATGATGGATGCTGTAAAAAGTATCGATGTCATCGAAGATATCAAGGGTGAGCCGGGAACGAATGCCGGCGGAATGCTTGAAAAAGTACGTCAGGTCATGTCAAACCTCACAAATCAGCATCCTAGAGATATTAAGATTCAGGATCTGCTGGCGGTAGATACTTATAATCCGCAACAGGTAAAAGGCGGACTGGCTAATGAGTATTCGTTAGAAAGCGCTGTAGGTATAGCAGCCATGGTTAAGGCGGATCGACTGCAGATGGAGATGATCGCCGAGGAACTGACGGACAGACTGAAGATTCCGGTATATGTCGGTGGTGTCGAGGCGGACATGGCGATTAAGGGCGCATTGACGACGCCCGGAACGAATGTGCCGATTGCCATCGTTGATATGGGTGCGGGATCGACAGATGCATCCATCAAGAATAAACAGGGTGATGTCAAGCTGGTTCACCTGGCAGGTGCGGGGAACATGGTCACTTTGTTGATTCAGTCGGAATTGGGATTGGAGGATTTCAATACCGCGGAAGATATTAAGAAGTATCCGCTTGCTAAGGTAGAAAGCCTGTTCCATATCCGGCATGAGGACGGGACCGTACAGTTTTTTGAACAGCCGTTGGATCCGGCTGTCTTTGCTAAAGTCGTACTGGTAAAGGATGGTGGAGAATTAGTACCGCTTGAGGGATTCAGCTCAGTGGAAAAAGTTAAGATGGTACGGACGAATGCTAAGAGAAAGGTATTTGTTACGAATGCGATACGTTCCTTGACGAAGGTCAGCCCTTCCGGGAATGTAAGGGATATCGAGTTTGTCGTACTGGTAGGCGGTTCTGCACTGGATTTTGAGGTACCGACTCTTGTTACGGATGCATTATCACAATATAATATAGTAGCTGGCAGAGGAAATATTCGAGGTTGTGAAGGACCTCGAAATGCAGTGGCAACAGGACTGGCAATGTCATGTGCTGAGACAGGAGATTGATCATGGAAGGAAGTAATACAGGTATAAATACAAGACCTTCGATAAAAGTTTTTTATGACTGTGCGCACCTTTCTTTATCGGATTTCACGAATGTCCTTCTGGGTATTGAGGAAGAAGGCATCCCCTACGATCTTCAGGCGGAGCATTGCATGGATGTGTTGGAATTAGCGTATAATGCCAGCTTGAGTTCAAGATTAGGGGTAGGCGTTGGAATCAGCAAGGAAGGCATCGTTCTTCAATATGAAAAGCTAAACAAAGCGGCCCCTCTTTTTCGAATTAAGTTTTATCAGAAAGAGCATTTCATGAATATCGGAGCGAATGCGGCAAGGCTTGTAAAGAAGATGCCGTTCCGGAACCTGGAATAGCCATAGCATGAGATGCTGGTTAAGCACAGTAATGAAACAGTATCTATCATAAAATATCTGAGAAGTAAGGAGGTGTGAAGGTGGCTGAAAAAAGTATTGGTCTTATTGAAACCTTTGGACTGGCGGCCTATGTGACGGCGGCCGATGCTGCAGCGAAGTCTGCGAATATCCGTTTGCTTGGATACGAATATGCCAAGGGCGGCGGAATGTGTACTGTCAAGGTCGAAGGAGAGGTCGCAGCCTGCAGAGCGGCAATCGCGGCGGCAGAAAAGGCAGTAGAGCGAATGAACAGCACGACTGGCGGAACAAAGAGCACGCTGATCATAGGGCGTCCGGCTGACAGTACGAGTGATACGATGGTATACAACCGCGAAACGGTTGGCGGCGACATCGCACTTGCAGAAGGCTATCGTCCGAAAGGCGAGAGCAGGATGCCGGTACTTGTAAAAGACTGGAAGCCTAAAGCAGAGCCGAAGGCAGAGATACCAATTGAAGAAGCACCTGAACCGCCTGTAGTTGAAGAGCTTGAGGAAGGATTATCGACAGAAGAGGAAGCGAAATCGGAAGATATCAAGCCTGAGGAGGACATCGTGCAGGAAAGTGAAACAGTAACTGCAGAAGATCCTCAGACGGGCGAACCGGAGTCGACAGATGCTTCAGAGACAGATCCTGAAGAGTAAACATGAACAGGACATACAGAAACCCTATACTGATGTGGTAACATAATATATCTTTTGTTCATCGAATCATATGTTATGTTTGCCATGATAAAGAGATTGTAATATTGAGGACAGATCAGGTGCGGTATTACATCGCACCTGATTATTCATTTCGCTCAATGAATTGATGTGGCACAGAGTGTACAGCAGTTACTTTGCGGAATATCTAATTATGGAGGAAACAATGAGTACATCAAATCAGGATTTACTGGTAAAAATGATTACCAGAAGGGTACTGGAAGAGATTTACAGCATGAGTACCCAGATTCCTGTCGGAGTGTCGAATAAACATGTCCATTTAAGTCGAAAGGATATGGATGCTCTTTTTGGTGAAGGTTCTGAATTGACGCCAATCAAGGATCTGGGGCAGCCCGGACAATACGCATGCGCGGAAACGGTAGCGGTGAAAGGTCCAAGAGGTGAGTTCGGACGGATCAGAGTTTTAGGACCTCTTCGAGAGGAATCTCAGGTAGAGTTATCCAAAACAGATGCCAGAAGTATCGGAATCAAAGCTCCGATCAGAGAATCAGGTGTACTTGATGGAACTCCCGGAGTTGAACTAACAGGGCCTGCCGGTTCTGTGATGCTTGAAAAAGGTGCTATTGTTGCTCTTCGTCATATCCATATGACCCCGGAGATTGCAAAGTCCTGGGGGTTAAAGGATAAAGATATCGTAGATGTTAAAGTAAATGGTGGAGAGAGAGCAGGTATTCTGGGGAACGTGCTTGTCCGGGTATCGGATAAATACGCGCTTGAGATGCATGTTGACACCGATGAGGCAAATGCATGCTGCCTTGACAATAATGATACGGTAACGATCATTAAAAAGTAAGGGGATCGCATGAATAATTATAATGATGTTTTGGTAGGTTTTTCAGAATTAATCAAAAATGAAGAATATCAGCCATATGAAGGAGATCTGAAATTAGGAGTGGATCTTGGAACGGCAAACATCGTTGTTTCGGTGGTGGACTCCAATAATACCCCGATTGCGGGAGCAACCTATCCTTCTACTGTGGTCAGGGACGGAATCGTTGTTGATTTCCTTGGTGCTTCGCGGGCAGTGAAAAATATGAAAGCCAGGTTGGAAGAGATGATGGGCATGCAGTTTTATGAAGCGGCCACAGCAATTCCGCCGGGGATCATATCCGGTAACGTAAAAGTCATATCTAATGTCGTCGAGTCTGTCGGTCTTGATGTCATCAATGTGGTGGATGAACCGACGGCAGCAGCATCTGTTTTAGGGATAACCGACGGCGCGGTGGTCGATGTCGGCGGCGGTACAACGGGTATCAGCATATTAAAAAATGGTGAGGTCGTTTTTACAGCCGATGAACCGACAGGCGGAACACATATGACACTGGTTCTGGCCGGAAGCCTTGGCTGTACTTTTGAAGAAGCTGAAAGAATCAAAAAAGATCCAAAACAGGAGATGCTGGTATTTCCGGTGGTAAAACCCGTCGTGGAGAAAATGGCAGCTATCGTTTCTCGTTTTATTCAAGGATACGACGTGGACGTGATTTATGTTGTGGGCGGTGCCTGCAGCTTTCAAAAGTTCGAGAGCGTATTTGAAAAGGAAACGGGCATAAAAACGATTAAGCCAAAAGAGCCATTGCTGGTCACACCGTTGGGAATTGCCATGAACTGTAATAAACAATAGGTGACATAATGAATAAGATCGAATTTGAGAACGCGCTTATGTCAACCATTGTGGAATATATTTCTGATCAGATCGTTTTGAGATACATGGAAGCCTGCAAGTCGGCGACCGTCCTGTTCTCAGGAGCCCTGATCGGGTATGCCGACGCAGTGCAGTCCTTAAAGGAACTGAAACGAGACGGCTGGAAGCTGACTGTGGTCATGTCGAAAGCGGCCGGAGAGGTTCTGACAGAAGAACGTATCCAGAATGATATTGATCCGGAAGCCATTTTTGTTGAGGGCGCTCCGGTAAATGGAAGAAAGATTATCGATGATAACCAGTTTGTGATCATACCGGCACTGACGATCAATACAGCCGCGAAAGTGGCGAATTGCATCAGCGATAATCTGCTCACAAATATGATATCCAGAGCGATGGCGACAGGAAAACCGATCGTGGCGGCTGTTGACGGCTGCTGCCCGGACAATGAAGTCAGAGCGAAGATAGGATTTAAGGTGACCGACGCTTACAAAGCGAGGATGAGAAATCATCTTGAGGCTATTCAGTCCTATGGGATTGTGCTTACGGTTGATCGTAATCTGTTCCAGAAAGTAGATAAAGTGTATCAGGCCAGTTTTGATTTTCCTGCACCGTCATCCGATGCGAAAACCGAATTGACGACAGGTGTGAACCAAAATGGCGCAGAGCAAGAAGATTTACAGGCAGAAGCCACACGTGTCATGACGTCAGTCATGCATGAACATCCGGCTATGTCTGAAACGATCCGGCTGAACAAAAAAGTGATTGGCCGGGTGGATATTGCAAAAAATGCAATGTATAAAAAAATACTCGTGGGGGCTGACGCATTGATCACAGGTCTTGCGAGCGAAGAAGCAACCAGTCGTGGGATCACGATTGTGAAAGAGTAAGTAGGTGAAAACATGTATTTACGTAAAGTTATTGGTACCTTATTATCAAGGATAAAGTGCCCCAGTCTTACCGGCTGTAAGTTCCTGATCGTCGAGAAGATTAATCAGGACCTGACAGCAAAAAAACAGACTGAAGTTGCCGTTGATACTGTTGGAGCCGGCGATGGTGAAACCGTGATTGTCGTTAAGAGCAGTTCAGCACGTATGTCAATTGAAGGGGATAATAAGAACAAACTTCCGATTGACGCCGCGATCATTGGTATCGTGGATTCTGTGGAAGTGTCACAAGTCTAGGGTGTGAATATATGGCTAATATTTATACAAAAACAGGTGATAAGGGAACAACAGGGCTATATGGCGGTTCCAGAGTAGATAAAGACAGCCTGAATGTTGAAGTTTACGGGACCATAGATGAAGCCATTTCCACATTGGGGATGGCCTATGCGCAAACCAGTTCACCGGATATCAGAGAGCATATTAATCATATTCAAAAGAGAATGTTCCAGGCAGGAGCGGAATTCGCGAGTGACGAAAGAGGCATGGAGATGTTGAAAGATAAGATCGGAGAAGACGATATCCGTTATCTCGAAGATATTATCGATCAGTCGACAGAAGTCAATGGTCCGATGCGTGAATTCGTTGTGCCTGGAGTGAGTCCTTCCTCTGCGACATTGCATGTTGCCAGAACCATTGTCAGGAGAGCAGAGAGGAAGATTACAACTCTTGCCAGAGAGGTTCCCGTTCGTGAAGAATTGCGTAAATATATCAATCGCCTTTCGGATGCCTGCTATGCCATGGCTCGTATCGAAGAAGCCAGAACACAGCAGCAGGAGATTGAGGAACTAAAAGAAACGGTACGTCGTGTGGTGGAAGAACTGCAGACTGCCGGAGATCATAAAGGAGAATGTAAAATGGACATGTCCCTGCGTACCTTGAAAAAGATGGCTGAATATGTGGAGGAAAAAGCCACGGAGATTGGTGTGCCGATGGCTTTCTCCGCTGTAGATGAAGGTGGTAATCTTTTATACTTTCAGAGAATGGAAGGTTCCCTCTTGATCAGTGTCAAGGTATCACAGGACAAGGCATACACCTCATGTGTTTTGAAGTGCCCGACATCAGTTCTCGCCGATGTTACGAAGCCGGGCGACAGCCTGTGGAGTCTTCATAATTCCGGAGATGGCAGGATTGTGTGCTTTGGAGGAGGTTATCCGATTGAAGTAGATGGCAAAGTGATTGGAGCCATCGGCGTCAGTGGTGGTACCGCTGAAGAAGATATGGCAGTTGCAACATATGCATTAGAAAAAATGCAAGGAGGAAAGGCATAATGAATATTGACGTTGAATTAATTGAAAAAGTTGTTAAAAAAGTATTGAATGATGTGGAGTCCGCTGCTCCGTCCGATGATTATACCTATGGTATTTTTGAGACTATGGATGACGCGATCGAAGCATCATTCAAAGCACAGAAGGAATATATGTACTGTTCGATGTCGGACAGACAGAGATATGTCGAGGGCATTCGGGAAGTCGTATGTCAGAAAGATAATCTCGATTATATGAGTCAGCTCGCTGTGGAAGAGAGCGGCATGGGCGCATTTGAATACAAAAAGATCAAGAACAGACTGGCAGCCGAGAAATCACCGGGAATCGAAGATCTGACAACAGAAGCTTTATCTGGAGATGACGGACTGACCCTGGTAGAATATTGCCCGTTTGGTGTGATTGGGGCGATTGCTCCGACGACGAACCCTACTGAGACAGTAATTTGTAATTCCATCGGCATGCTGGCCGGAGGGAATACTGTCGTATTCAGTCCGCACCCGCGTTCCAAGGGAGTATCCATCTGGCTGATCAAAAAGATTAATGCCAAGCTGGAAGAACTCGGGGCACCGAGAAACCTGATTGTAACCGTGAAAGAACCGTCTATCGAGAATACCAACATCATGATGAATCATCCAAAGGTTCGTATGCTGGTTGCTACCGGTGGTCCGGGAATCGTAAAGGCTGTAATGTCTACTGGTAAGAAAGCGATCGGCGCTGGCGCTGGTAATCCTCCTGTTGTTGTAGACGAGACAGCGGACATTGAGAAGGCTGCCATCGATATCGTAAATGGCTGCTCCTTCGATAATAACCTGCCTTGTATCGCTGAGAAGGAAGTAATCGCTGTTGACCAGATCGTGGATTATCTGATTTTCAACATGAAGAATAACGGAGCTTATGAAGTAAAAGATCCGGCGGTCATTGAGCAGTTAGTTGAGCTGGTTACCAATGATAGAAAGAAACCTAACGTTAACTTTGTCGGAAAGAGTGCCCAGTACATTCTTGACAAAGTAGGCATCACCGTGGGACCGGAAGTAAAATGTATTATCATGGAAGCTCCGAAGGATCATCCGTTTGTTCAGGTTGAATTGATGATGCCTATCCTTCCGATCGTTCGCGTGGCAAATGTAGATGACGCCATCGAGTTTGCGGTAGAGGTAGAACACGGCAACAGACATACAGCGATGATGCACTCAAGAAATGTAGATAAACTCACCAAGATGGCAAAAGAGATTGAGACAACGATATTCGTTAAGAATGGTCCGTCTTATGCGGGAATCGGCGTTGGTGGCATGGGATACACCACATTTACAATCGCTGGACCGACAGGAGAAGGCCTGACGTCTGCCAAATCATTCTGCCGTAAGAGAAGATGTGTATTACAGGATGGCCTCAGTATCAGAATGAAATAATTAAGAGGTGAGTGTAAATGGAAAAAAACCTTATTGATATTATCGCGAAATCCGGCATTGTAGGTGCCGGTGGAGCGGGTTTTCCTACTCATGTAAAGGTGAATGCCAAGGCCGAATATGTCATACTGAACGGAGCCGAATGTGAGCCGTTGCTGCGGGTCGACCAGCAATTAATGGCTGTGGAGACGAAGAAGATTCTGGAAGGGTTAAAGCTTGTAAAAGAGGTTGTAGGAGCGGACAAGGTAGTTATTGCCTTAAAAGATCATTATACAGCAGCCATCAACAGTTTTAATCAGATGATTGGAGAATATGAAGGCTTCGGCCTTCATCTTCTCGAGAATTTCTATCCGGCAGGAGATGAACAGATCACGGTCTATGAAGTTACCGGCAGAATCGTTCCCGAAGGCGGTATTCCATTGAATGTGGGTGCTGTCGTATCTAATGTAGAAACGATTCTGAATATCTATAATGCATATTATGAGGATACGCCGGTCACAGATTCCTACGTAACATTTGCCGGGGAAGTGAAGAATCACGTCACAATGAAGCTGCCATTAGGCATGACAGTAAAAGAAGCCCTTGATCTGGCAGGAGGCGTCACAGTAGATGGCCCTTATGTTGTGATCAATGGCGGTCCTATGATGGGAAAACATGTTCCTTTGGATTCCAAGATTACCAAGACGACAAAGGGACTGATCGTGCTGCCGGAAAGCCATCCGTTGATTCAGGATGTGAAAATGGACATTTCCAAAATGCTTCATATCGCAAAAGCCGCTTGTTGTCACTGCAGCCTTTGCACAGAAGTATGTCCTCGTAATTTGATAGGACATAGCATTGCTCCGAATAAAACGATCCGGTTTGCTAGTTATGGCAGCATGTGTGATGGGGCTGAGACACCGATGATCGCGTTCTTATGTTCAGAATGCAGACTTTGCCAGTATGCATGTATTATGAACCTCCAGCCATGGAAGGTAAATCATGAGCTGAAAGGCATTATGGCAAAACAGGGTATCAGAAATTCATTACATAATGCGCCTGAATCAGCACATCCAATGAGAGAGTATAAAAAGTTCCCGATCAAGAAGCTTATCGCGAATCTGGGACTCTCTAAATATAACGTAGCCGCACCACTTACAGAACTTCCAGCGGAGATTGACCACGTATCAATCCCCTGCGCTCAACATATCGGCGCTCCTGCAGTGCCTTGTGTTGCTGTTGGTGATACAGTTACAAAGGGCGACCTGATCGCTCAGCCCGCAGAGGGTAAATTAGGTGCTTGTATTCATGCTAGTATCAGTGGTACCGTAAAAGAGATTGCTGACGGTTGTATCTCAATCGAAAAATAAAGGATGGTGTTTACGCAGTGAGAAAAGCAGTTGGATTTGTAGAAATTAAAAGCATTCCTGTCGGCATCCAGACAGCAGATGAGATGGTAAAAGCAGGAAATGTAGAATTATTGTTGGCTACTCCAATCTGCCCTGGTAAATATGTCATTATTATTGGTGGAAAAATAGGTCCCGTGAAGGCTGCTATGAGTAAAGCAGAACTTGTAAGCGGCATATATTTAATTGATACCCATATACTTGACAACATCCGTGAAGAGGTTCTTCCGGCAATCTCCGGATTTACCAACACGGAAAATATCCAGGCAGTTGGCGCCATAGAGACAATCTCTGCTCTGACAGCCATTATTGCAGCGGATACTGCAGTAAAGGCAGCCAAAGTCAGCATCGTTGACTTAAGAATAGCCAGAGGTTTAGGTGGAAAAGGATATCTGATCGTTACCGGTGAAGTATCTTCCGTACGCTCCGCAGTGAATTCATGTCTTGCGCAGTTGAGCGTCAGCGGAGAAGTAACTTCGACCGCGATTATCCCACGTCCGCATCCACAGATTGTTGAAAACTTATTAAAGTAAATGACATAGGCATTTGCGATGATGTATATTATTATGCATGATTATATGCACAATCAATAGTAATAAAGGCTGCTCTGATTTGGGCAGCCTTTTTGAACGTATGTTGAATATATGGGGCTGTCGGGAAATGGACGGTTCCAGCCGGGGAAGGAGGTGACCCAGAGGAGT
>JAJQDO010000045.1 GCA_021202175.1 Clostridiales bacterium
ATAGAAAGAACAGGGTCCCAAGAAACAGAAAATAGAGTAAGAAAATGGAAGAAAATCACGAAAAAATGAAAGTTTTCGGACGGGCTGGGGGGGGCAAGAGCGACAATTTATACGTCGTGTTTCGATAGCGTATTTGGGGAATGTGATCGTCTTAGACCTATTTTTTGGTTCAAAGAAAAGGATAAGGCTGCTTATGAAAAAGCTTTTTGCATTGAACATTCGGATTGTTATCAAAAGTATGGGTTAAAGAGAACAGGGTGCGCGTGTTGCCCTTATGGAAAAAATTTTGAAACGGAGTTGATGGCAGCTAAAGAATTTGAACCCAAATTATATAAAGCAGCTATGAATGTGTTTGGAAAGTCTTATGAGTATACTCGAAAGTATATTTCTTTTCGAAATGAAATGGAAGAAATCAATCGTGGGAGATGAAGAAAGAATGAGCGCAACACAAAGGGTAGGGCAGGAAATCCGGAAAGCGAGAAACCGGATGAACCTGACACAGAAACAGTTCGGGGAACTGATTGGAAAAAGCGAGAGCCAGGTCGGGGCATATGAGAATGGGGCATTAGGTATGACCATTGGTACGTTGTTCAAGATTGCTGAGGTTGCCGGGATGAAACCAGAAGAACTGATTGCAGGTCCGCCACAGGAGGACGGAGCGAAAGAATGGGACGCTGAGCTTCGGATATACAGCGTTGAGGACAGGAAGGCAGTCATGACAATACTGGCTGTGAACGGCTACGATGTGGGACAGCATAAAAAGAAGGCCACTCCGTCTGGGAAATCAGTTACATATTATGTCCATGCAACAGACGTAGAAGGGAATGCGTGCACTGTTAAATGAAAGGGTGTGGAGCGAAAAAGATGGAAGTCAGATATACGATTCCGTTACAGCCGGTCACGAAAAAGAATTCACAAAGGATTGTACGGTGTGGTTCATATAGCAGGATCATGCCGAGCAAGAGTTATGTGCAGTATGAAAAAGAATGCGGATATTTTCTTTCCAACGATGGTCCGCCGATAGCGGAAGGGTGTGAGGTAACGTGCTTGTTTTTCATGAAGACGAGGCGGAGGGTTGACCTGACAAACCTTTTGGAAGCGGCAGACGATGTGCTGGTGAAATATGGGATTCTGGAAGATGATAACAGCAAGATTATCGTATCACATGATGGGAGCCGGGTACTGCATGACCCAGAGTATCCGAGGACAGAGATCATCATAAAAACCATAGATTAAGCGGAGGTAATGAAGGTATGGAGATTCAAAATTATCAGGAAATCACGATAGGAAGCGACAGCTTCCAGAAAGCCAGGGATAACTTCGATGCGCTTTTGCAGAGACTGTTCAAGCGGATGGAGCAGAATAATTCCGATGAGGGCAGTATCACCATGAAGGTGGATATCAATATTATTACTGATTATGTGCCGGATGAAAATGGGAAAAACAGAAGGGTGAGCAAACCCATATTGAAACATAAGATTTCGTCAGCTGTCCCCGTGAAGGATGACCTTGCGGGAAAGCAGGATACAGGAATGGAACTTGTATACGACGACGAACTCGGGCGATATGTCCTGAAATATGTTTCGGTCGGAGGCCAGAAGAGCATATTCGACCCGGAATATGCTGATGTGGTGGATGTGGACGCGGAATATGACGATGCGGATGCTCAACAGGGACTGCCGGGGAACTGGCTGATCGGATGCGAGGACGCAGAAGGGGAACAGGACACGCAGAACGGGGATTCTGGCGGTTTAAATGAAGCCGATGGAGAATCCGAGGATGAAGCGGAAGAAAACGGTGCCTGGGACTGTACGGACGTAATAAATGACTCGTGGGACGATGACGATGAAGGATGCGACGATGACGGGGAGATGTGAACATGTCGGTAGCACGAAGGTATAAAGTATATGATAAGAACGGTACCCTGATATTACAGGGCGTGAAGTCAAAGGAGATAGAAGAAACGATAGGTATAAAAGCGAAGATGGTCAGCCAGTGTGCGAACAGATATGTAAGAAGCGGATGCTGGCATAATAAATACCGCATTGATTATGATTATGAGACCGAGAAAAGCCTGGGGATTGACGCGAAGCCTCCGAAGGGAAATGACAGCGGAGCATGAGTTCCTGGAAAAATACGGAGCGGCCAATCTGATGAAATGGCGAGCATTGAACCAGAATTACGGAGGAAGAGCAAGAGCATGAATGAATTAGAAGAGAAGAAAGAAGTAAAGGGAAGATTAAAGAACAACAGGGCAACAGTGACCGGCATAGTCATTCAGGAATTCCAGCCAGATCACAAAAATCATGGAGAGATGTTCTATCGGGGCGTGATCGCATCGGAAAGGAACAGCGGAGTTTATGACGCAATGCAGGTTGTTGTTTCCGAAAGAGTGGACGGAATAGAGGATGTAAAGCCAGATGAGATCATAAAGGTAAATGGCAGCTTCCGATCATGCAACAAAGAAGAGAGAAAACTGGATTTATTCCTTTTTGCGGATAGTATCGAGGCGATAGATCAGGAAGATTGGTTCGATAACCAGATATATCTCTGTGGGCATATCTGCAAGAAACCGGTATACAGAATGACTCCATTAGGGAGGCAGATAACAGATGTGCTGCTTGCTGTGAACCGTGGGTATAACAGGTCAGATTATATTCCATGCATTGTCTGGGGAAGGAATGCGGAATATGCGAAGAATCTGGATGTCGGAACCATGATAAAGCTTACGGGAAGGATTCAGAGCCGGCAGTATACAAAAAAGATAGGTGAGGAACATGTTATAAAAACAGCTTATGAGGTATCTGCAAAATATATGGAGGTGGTCGAGGATGACAGTAGAGGGAATCGGATTGAATGAGTTTGTCAAGGACGTACATAAAACAGCGGTAGATCATGGCTGGTGGGAGAAAGAACCGAGCTTTCCAGAAGTGGTTGCCTTGTGCCATAGCGAGTTATCTGAAGCGTTGGAAGAATACCGGAAAGGAAGCGGACCGTCAGAAGTATATCGTTATGATGGAAGCGTTTATGATGGAAGAATGCATGGAATTCCTATTGAACTGGCAGACACCATATTGAGAATTTTAGATTATTGCGGTTATGCTGGTATTGATATTGAATAAATGCTGATAAGGAAAAATAATGAGAATAAAGACAGACCGTATAAACACGGCGGTAAGGTTATATGATTATAGTCCCTATAAATAAGAGTAGGCCCTGCCTGGAACAACAGGCGAGGGCCAACAAAAGCGGATATCCTGATTATATCAGAAAAGGGGAAAATGTCAAATAAAGATTAATGAAAGATAGGAGAGTGGTGAAAATGAAATTTATAAAGGGCAAGCCAGACAAGAGCGGCTATATCCGTAAGCAAGACGTAATAAATTTAATTGATAGCAAATTAGTAGGCGACGGATGGGGCACTGACGACGATTATTTTATCGGGGCACACGGGTTGGTGGACGAGATTTATGATATGCCCGCCACAGACGTGGAGCCGGTGAGACATGGAAGCTGGATAGAGGATGATTACGGATTTTACAGCTGTTCCGAATGCGGATTTGAATGGGACGAGTCAGAGCATACCATGGATTACTGTCCTTCCTGTGGTGCGAAGAACGGGCAAATATTTCCGAAAATTGAGGAGGAATCAGAATGACGAATCAAGAAGCGATCGATATTTTAAAACTTTGGAATGATAATTTCAAAAAGGTAATACTTCAATAGGTGTACATCGATGCGATGGGAATTGCAATCAAAGCACTGGAAAAACAGATACCGAAGAAACCAGAAGACGTTCGCCTGTGTAGTAGTCCGGGAAGATATTTCGGTTGTTATATCGGAGGCTGTCCCACCTGCGGAAGAGGTAATAATAGTCGTATAAGATGGTGCGGTGCATGCGGACAACACTTAGATTGGAGTGAGACTGATGCAGAAGATTAAATTATTTCCGTCTCCTCACGTGGAAGTGAGAATCTGCGTGAGCGACCAGATGATAGAGGACTGGAAGAAATATGATACCGGCGAAAACTGCGGGTATTGCGCTTCACATAAATGCTCGTGGTGGGATGTAGAAATCGGTGATGAATGTGCCTGCGGGATGAAGGAAGTCCGAAGACAGATGGCGGAGATCATAAAGAAGGCAGATCATGGGGAAGATTGAGATACCTGGATTTGGTGACAGGCTGAAAGGGGTTCTTGAAGAAAGAGGTATGACAAGAGCAGAGTGCGCAGAAGAATGCGAAACAAGTGAGGCCAATATAAAAAATTGGACAAGCGGGAAAAAATTTCCTAATTCCGGAAATTTAGCAATCTTATGCGAGACCCTTAATGTTTCAGCGGATTATTTACTTTTCGGAAGGGAGAGAGGAACATGATTATAGCAGTAGGAGTTGGATGCTTTATTCTCGGTGTGGTTGCTGGCGCGGCAACAATGGGATTATGTGCAGTGAGAAGGAGGGAAGATAGAGATGATTAAATATTGTGGTACATGCCTGTATGGTAAAAGGATTCCACACAACGAAGGGTGTAAAAACCCGGATAGAAAAAATGACTGGCCGTTTTACAGTATATGCCAAAGACCGCCCTGCCCGTCATATGAAGCAGATATAGAAAACGGAAATGAAGGCGAGGGAAATGGAAAACCCATGCAAGAAGTGTCTTGAAAGAGGCAGATGTGAACAGGGACCGTATTCCTGCCCTATGAGAATTTATTATAACGAAAAATGGCGGAAATACGATAAGAAAAAGAAGCAGACCAAAGAGCTGATGGAAAAAGCCAGGGAGAGGGCAGATGATTGATGTGAGCTGGTTGATCTTGATTGCCACGGTCATCTGGCTATGGTGGACGGACAGGCAAGGAAGATGACAAAAAAAGAAGAGCCCCTGCCTACAGTAGACAAAGGGCCGTGAAGTTGGCGCCCTGATTATAACAGGGAAAGCACGGAAATGTCAAATGATAGGAGGGGCCGGTTTTTGACTGCGAAAGAGTATTTACAACAGGTGAAAATAAAAGAGGCAAGGATCAAAAATCTGCGCAGGGATAAAGAGAGCGTAGAAGCAATGCTCTTTTCCCTTAGTGGAAACAGCGACGGGGAACGGGTGCAGTCCAGCCGGAATCATGATAAATTAGGCACGTTGTACAGCCGGAATGATGAAGCGGAACGGGAGCTTGATTCGGAGATAGAGAGCCTTGTCATGTTCAAGATTGAGGTATCAAGAAAAATCAATGAGCTGCATAATGCGAAGTATATGACCGTACTCAACTGCAGGTATATCCATTTCATGTCCTGGGAAAAGATTGCCGAGAGCGCTTTTGATGACCAGTATTCTGTGAGGCACATCTTGAAGATGCATGGTCTTGCATTGTTGGAATTTGAGGAAATCCATAAAGATATGCTGTCAGGGATGGGAGGAAGGAAGGCCGGTTAGTGTTCACTAAATGCCACCTTTTGTTCACTAAATGACACTAAATATCATGTTTTGTTCACAAAATATCACTAAATGACACTAAATATCACTAGAATGACACCCTTGGCCGGTGCTATAGTGTAAACTGCAACAAGCGTAAGCGAAATAGCCAGCGCAAGAAGCTTGTTACCGGCAGTGTTGTGCCGTTTTCTTTTTCATTTTACTAATCCTTTGGGAGGACGCCTTGCGAATATGCAGGGCGTTTTCTTTTGGGGAGAAAAATGAGGATTCGGACGGCACGGAGGGAAAAAGGAATAGGTAAAAGAAAGGGGAGAAACAATAATGAGTGATATCAAAGTCGTGTACCGAGATGTTGAGAGCATCATTCCGTACGAGAACAATCCGAGGAACAATGACGAGGCGGTACAGGCCGTCGTGGAAAGCATCAAAGAATTTGGATTCAAAGTACCCATTATCTTATCCGGAGACGGGGAGATTGTGGCGGGCCACACAAGGATTAAGGCCGCAAAAAAGATGGGAATGAAAGAGGTTCCGTGTATCATTGCCGATGACCTGTCAGAGGAACAGACCAGGGCATTCAGGCTCGCAGACAATAAGTCGGGTGAGATAGCGACATGGGACGAAGAGAAATTACAGCAGGAATTAGAAGGCATCCTGAACATTGATATGAAGCTGTTTGGGTTTGAGGACGGAGAATCGGATTTTGCCGATGAATTCGTGGATGACAAATACACGATGAAAACAAACATCCCACAGTATGAGATTACAGGAGACTGCCCGGAGTTCTCGGAGATGCTGGACACCGGGAAGGAACAAGAACTGATAGAGGAAATAGAAAAGGCCGAGGGCATCACGGATGAAGAACGGGAGTTCCTTATCAAGGCCGCAGGACGGCACAATGTTTTCAACTACCGGAACATAGCGGAATATTATGCTCGCGCTACCCCAGAGATGCAACGGTTGATGGAGAAGTCGGCTCTTGTCATCATTGACGTGGATAATGCGATTGTGAACGGATATGCTAACCTGATGGCCGATGTCCTGGACATGATGGAGGATGGAGAAGAATGATATATATCTTCATAGGTCCGTCATGCAGTGGGAAATCCACAATAGTTGTAAACAGCTTTATAAAAAATCGTGCTGCAAAGGAGTTCAAAGATATATTAACTGTTTGCGAAACGGAATCAGCATACTTGGTTGGAAAATGGTTTGATGAAAGACGTGTGAAGGGTTTAGACAGGATATCCAGGGCGCAGATTCCAAAAATCACAGAACAGGTAAAACGGCTTATCCCTAAAGGGAAAGATATAGTTTTAGAAGGAGATAAGGTTGTTTCTGGTAAGATTTTCGATGAACTGTTAGACATGGGGGCAGAATGCCAATTGTATTGGATTCGATGTTCCGAAAAGATGACATTGAAAAGAAACCGGAAGAATGGAAGCACTCAAAAAGAAAGCAGTATAAAGGCTGTTGCGACGAAAGCGAAAAATATGTTTTGGCAATATGCTCCAATGATGAATGGAATGATCATAGACACGGAAGAAATTACAGATTGGGAAAGCTTTTCGTTGAAAAGCGCAAAGCTGATAAAACCATATAAGAAAAAAAGAAAAGCCCGTGAGGATTTTGCGGTATTCATTTTGACACATGGCCGGGCTGATAATGTCGTGACATTGCATTTCTTACAAAGGGCAGGTTACACAGGAAGATGGTACATGATCATTGATGATGAGGATGATCAGAGAGGATTATACGAGAAGAATTTCGGAGCCGAACATGTGATTGTATTCGATAAGCAGGCTGCATATGACCGGGCAGATACAATGGACAATTTCAATAATCATTCGGCAATTATCTATGCAAGGAATGAGAGCTGGAGGATTGCAAAGGAATTAGGGCTGAATTA
Organism: Clostridiales bacterium; assembly: GCA_021202175.1. Lineage (GTDB taxonomy): Bacteria > Bacillota > Clostridia > Lachnospirales > Lachnospiraceae > Anaerobutyricum. Next base: position 7,340 of record JAJQDO010000045.1, read on the forward strand.
TTTCCTGATGCTCGATGATGATTACACGAGGATAGATTACCGATGGGAAGAAAATGGAATGCTCCGGACAAGAATGCTGCCAGACATGGACCGTGTATTTGAGGACATGCTGGTATTTTTGGATGCGACAGGAGCTACGTCAGTGGCATTCTGCCAGAATGGAGATTTTGTCGGAGGTTTGCAAGGCGGAACGTTCAAGAAAGGGCTGTTGAGAAAGGCGATGAACAGTTTTTTCTGCCGGACGGATACACCAATAGAATTCAAGGGGACGATGAATGAGGATGTCGTGACCTATACGACATTGAGCAGTAGGGGAATATTGTTTTTATCGGTTACTGCGTGCTCTGTGAGACAGATTCCGACACAATCATTAGAGGGAGGCATGACGGATTTCTATAAGGAGAGTGGAACTTACATGAAATCATTTTATGCGGTTATGAGTATGCCTTCGGCAGTAAAGGTTGATCTGATGTACACAAAACATAAGAGGATACATCATCGGGTTAATTGGGAATGCTGCGCACCTAAAATCTTAAATCAGAAATGGCAGAAGGAAGGGTGAGGAAAATGGAAAAGATGGCAGACAACAAGATTCTTTATTATCCGGAGAGGATTGTAGGAGATTACAGGCCGATTACAGCAGATATATTCCTGACGAATATCTGTAATAATAACTGTCCATATTGCACGTACAAACGCTGGGAGATGGATTCCGGGATATATTCGATGAAGGCCGGTGAATTTATAAGTTATGTCGAAAGACTCCGTGAGATGGGTGTGAGAGGGTTCATACTGACCGGTGGTGGTGAGCCGACAATGTGCGAGGACTTTGGGAAGATAACGAGGTATCTTGAAAAAGAGGGTATACATTACGGCATCAATACAAATTTCAATAAGCTGGAATATATCAAACCGGATTATCTGAAAGTATCCTTGGACGGATGGAATGAGGATAGTTATAAAGAGAGCCGGGGCGTATATGGGTATGAGAGGACAAGAAAGAATATCCAAGCATATGCATGGTGGAAAAAAACGAACAGCCAGGACACGGCACTCGGAATCCAAAGGGTAGTCAGGGAGCCGGGAGAAGTATATCGGTTCTATGCAGCCAACAGGGACTTGGACGTGGATTGTATCGTGTTCCGCCCTATCGAGAGCACGGGAGGCGTTGCATATCTTGATGAATATGCAGAGCATGATATCAGGGAAACGATTGAGGCTGTGAAGGATCTGGAAAAAATGGACAGCCGGGTGACGTTGAATTATAAGTGGAACCTGATAGGAGAGAGGGAAGAACGATGTACGGCACAATGGGCGCAGATTGCAGTCAATGAGCGTGGCGAGGTGATGTACTGTTGCCATAAGCCCTATGAGATTGTCGGGCATGTTCTGGATGATGATATTCTGGAAAAGAAAGCGAGGGCGCATACAGACATGGAGCGGTGTGATATCCCTTGCAGGATGACAGCACCAAACAAAGTGGTTGCAGGGCTGGAAAGTCAGAGAGAAAAGGCATGTTTCATATAAATGAGAGGTGGTGACAGTGGCGAATGAAGGCAACTTAAAAAATGGGGAGCCATATCGTTTCAAAGCAGGTGAGAAACAGGTGGAAATTGCCAGAAAGGGCGGTATTGCATCTGGTGAGGCAAAAAGGCGGAAGAAGACTATGCGGGAAACTGCGAAGATGTTGCTTGACATGGAGGTTCCGAAGCAGGCCGGGGAGATGAAAAGGAAACTGGCAGCTATGGGCGTGACAGAAGAAGATTATACATACCAGACCGCAGTCATAGTCGGCATCCTGAATCAGGCAATGAAGGGGAACACGAAGGCGGCAACTTTCCTTCGGGATACGATTGGTGAGAATCCGGCAGAGATGGGAGAGGGCGAATCGACATTAGCGGATGCGATTGAGGATGCTTACGAGAAACGGATGGAGATGGAGGGCGAACAGGATGTTGAGCAGTAAGGCAGTACAGTATTATGCAGGGCATCCCGTGGAGTTTGTCCAGGATGTCATAAAAGTGAATCCGGACCCGATGCAGGCAGACATTCTGCGGAGTGTGGCCACTAATCAGATGACCTCCGTGCGTTCTGGCCACGGTGTCGGAAAGTCAGCAGTGGAGGCATGGGCGGTGATATGGTTCATGTGTACACATCCGTTTCCAAAGATACCCTGTACAGCACCGACACAGCACCAATTGTTCGATATCCTTTGGGCGGAGATCAGCAAATGGAAACGTAATAACAAGGCCTTAGATACCGAATTGATATGGACCAAAGAAAAACTGTATATGAGAGGGCATTCGGAAGAATGGTTTGCTGTGGCACGTACTGCCAGTACACCAGATGCATTGCAGGGATTCCATGCGGAACATATGCTTTATATCATAGATGAGGCATCCGGTGTTGATGATAAGATATTCGAGCCGGTATTAGGTGCTTTATCGACACCAGGAGCAAGGCTTTTGATGTGTGGGAACCCGACGCAGTTGTCGGGCTTTTTTTATGAGAGCCACCACAAAAATAGGGAAAATTATAGCACGATGCATATTGACGGAAGGAAGAGCACAAGGGTATCCGAAGAGTTTGTGCAGATGATTGTCGGCATGTATGGCGAGGACAGTGACGTGTTCCGTGTGCGTGTGGCTGGTGATTTTCCACTTGCAGAGGACGATATATGCATACCGCTTCCGTTGATTGAGAAGAGCATCCAGACGGAATTCTTTCCGAGAAGCCATCCGGATATCATACACATTGGCTGTGACGTGGCGAGGTTTGGAACGGATAAAACGGTCATTGGATACCGCACGGATGAAAAGATTCAGTTCTTCAAGAAACGTGTCGGACAGGACACCATGAAAACAGCAGACGATATCGTTCTCCTCGGATCCATGCTCGTGATGCAGTACGGATTGAAGAAAGGGAAGGATTTTCCGATACCGGTAAAGATTGATGATAGCGGTGTCGGTGGTGGTGCCACTGACAGGTTGAGACAGCTCAAAAAGAATAACCCAGAACGGTTCTGGTGGATGGAGATATATCCGGTCAATTTTGGCAAGAGGATAAAGCATAAATTTTATGATGACAGTACCACATACATGATGTACACACTAAAGCATTTGCTACAGCCGTATGATGATAGCGGGAAACCGAAGGACGTAGAAGTAATATTGCCAGATGACGATGCTTTGGTTGCGCAATTATCAGGGCGGAAATATGGCATGACGGAAAATGGGAAATTGAGAGTAGAGAGTAAAAAGGTCATGAAGGCTAGGGGCGTGCAGTCTCCGGATGAAGCGGATTGTGTGCTGTTGATATGCCTTCCGGTAAAGAGGCCTAAGAAGAGGGAGGAAACGAAGACAGCATGAGCAGAAAGAAAGGAAGGGTACGGGCGGAGATTATCAAAGCCCGTGATCAGACAATAGAAAAGGCAGAGACAACAACACAGGTATCAAGGGAAGAAGCTTTTAATGGGAGTGACTGGGTGGAACCGCCTGTGAGGCTGGAAGGATTGAAACGGCTTGTCACGGAGAGCTCGATTCTTCCACAGTGTATAAGAGCGTATAAGAACAATATATGCGGATTTGGGATAGGCGCCCGGTATTCCGTGGATGAAGAGGAAACACCGGAAATGGCTGCAGAATACGACCGGGCGACAGAGATTATCGAACTGCTGAATGTGGAGCAGGACACGAAGGAAGTATTTGAGGATATCATCGAAGCCAGGGAGACTTACGGTATCGCATATATAGAGGTTCTGCGGAATCTGGAAGGAGAGGTAACACAGATCGATTTCATCCGGGAGACACCGAGCGTCCGGAAAACAATGCAGTTGGAACCGTATATTGAGATTCCATATTACCATCACGGCATGGTGACGATGCAGAAAAAGAAGTTCAGGAAGTACCGACAGCAGGTCCGAGAGAAGACGGAGTATATCAAGGACGTCTCGGCTCCACTCATCAAAGATAAGAGGGATATGCTGGATGTACCAGACGGGCAAGGGCTGGAATTACAGTATCAGGCAAATGAGATATTAGAGTTTGCTATAGGAACGGAGCCTTACGGCGAGATACGTTGGATGGGGCAGATATTGGGTGTGGACGGAAGCCGGGCGGCAGAGAGCCTGAACAACAATTATTTCAAGAATGGAAGGCATACACCGCTTTTGATCATGGTCAAAGGCGGAACGCTGACGGATGAAAGTTTCCGTAAGCTGCAGATGTACATGGATGGTGTCAGAGGTGAGGCAGGACAGCATAAATTTCTCATTCTCGAAGCCGAGAGTATGGAAGGAAGGGCGGATTTCGACGAGGCGAAACAGCCGGAAATCGAAGTGCATGACCTTGCCAACGTCCTGCAGAAAGATGAACTGTTTCAGGAATACCTGGACAATAACCGGAAGAGGGTACAGTCGGCATTCCAGTTACCGGATTTGTATGTAGGGTATACCACGGATTTCAACCGGGCAACGTCACAGACCGCACAGGAAGTGACGGAAGAACAGGCGTTCCAACCGGAAAGGAAGTCAATGGCATGGGCGATCAATAATAAATTGCTTAACTGCTATCAGTTCAAATATGTCGAGGCGTATTTCATAGAACCGGATATATCCAATCCGGATGACCTGTATAAGATATTCAGCGTCGCCAATAATGCAGGAGGCGTGACTCCGCAGATGGCAAAGGAAGTGTTCTGTGAATCGACCGGAAGGAAATGCGAGCCTTACGAAGAGGAATGGGCGGAAGAGCCGATTGCCGTGAGCAAGAATAAAACAGGGAATGATGTCGGGATGTTTGGACAGCTGGCAGGGCAGATTGCGAAAGCAGAGAAGAACCAGGAACCGGATGAGGTCGTGGCCGTCATGAAGGAAGTCAGGAAAGTTCTGTTGAAGATGCAGGAGGGCGAGCATGAAGATTGATACAAGGCCGTTGCTGGATGCCATAGAGAGGTATATAGCCAAGGCGGACGATGACCTTGCAGATACGTTAGCCGAGGAAGGATACCCGAAAGCAAAAGAAGCGGTGAAACTGGCGAGTTCGTTAGAAGATGCCGTGGATGATGCTCTGGATGCGGATTCACTGGAATTCCTGGAAAGGGTACAGGATGCGGCAGAGGTCGAGGGATTCATAAAAAATGTGTGGCCGGATATCAAGGACTCCGAAACATTGGAGACAGTGCTTTATGGGATATTTGCCGAGAAGTTTGATGAGATGTTGCGTTCGTTCGCAGCCGGGTGGCTTTTGGCAGATGTGCCGGTGCTGTCTGGGATTGATGAGGAAGTCACGAAGCCGTCCGAAGCGTTCATCAAGGGATGGTCCGGGGAACTGGCGAGAATCATGAACCTGAACACGAAAGACAGCATGGAAAGATTGCTGTTGAAAGCTGATGATAAAGGCTGGACGGTGGACGAACTGGCGGAGGCTATCGGAGACAGCGGAATCCGGAATCATGGGTACCGTAGCCGAAGAGTCGCATTGACGGAAATGCTACGGGTACAGAGTTATGCACAGCAGGAAAGCATGGTGCAGAATCCGTTGGCATACAAAAAGAAATGGATCCATGTCATGTCAGAGCATCCGAGAGAGAACCATATGGCAATGGACGGACAGACAGTGTTCAAGAGAGAATTCTTTTCCCTTACCGGCGCAGATGGAACGGCATACCAGCCGTTGCGCCCGAGGGATACAGGGCTTCCGGCATCGGAGACGATAAACTGTCATTGCATTATGGAGACCATAGCAGATGAGAACGCGCTGGGAATGGCCGACGAAGAGTTGAAGGCAAAGCGGAAAGAGTATATGGATGAGGTCAACGCAGAATATGATGCGTATGTCAAGAAGTTCAAGGAAGATTACGGAATCGAGGAACCGAGGGACGACCCGAGCATCACATGGGAAATGTACAACGCATATTACGAAGCATATAAGAGGGGCGAAGTCGCATGAGGAATGTGAAACAGCACGGTACGAGGGCACCGTGTTTTTTTAATGACATAAAAAGTGGAATTTCAAAAATTTTTAAGAAAGGGGTGAGAAAGGTGCCGAATAACATTGCGAAGTCTTATGCCATCAGCGATGCAAAGATTGTGTTCGTGTCTTTGGTGGATAAGGCCGCAAATAAAAGAGAATTTTTAATCACGAAGTCAGAGGGTGACAATGCGGAGTTTCAGACCTATGGCCGAATCCTGAAAGCAGATGCGGAGACGCATTATGTGACGGGAATCGTGTACGAGCCGATGGTAGAGGACACGGATGGCAATTACATGACCGAGGAAGAGATTACAAAGGCCGCCCACTGGTTCATGAAGAATTCCGGTGATGCCGACATTCAGCACTGCTTTGAAAAAGCAGAGAATGTGGAGGTTGTAGAATCTTACGTCGCAAAGAGCGACATGGAGATTGAAGGCCAGCAGATCAAGAAGGGAACCTGGCTGATGACTATGGAGATTTCGGACGATGACGTCTGGGGCCGCATAGAAAAAGGCGAGATTACAGGGTTCTCGATGGGAGGAAAGGGAGCATATAGCGAAGTGGACGTTGATATTTCAGACCCGGATAATCCGGTGGAAAAGACCGAGAAAAAGGGAGTCTTGAAACGATTGGCGAAAATGCTGGGATTACATGACGTGGATGTCGTGGAGAAGGGGGCTGTTAAAGATACCTATAACAGGAGGATTGTCAATGATAATTTCTGGACAGCATATTATTCTCTTTCCGATTACCTGTTGGAAACATACAATCCGGATACCGGAAGATATGAGCCGGTACATGATGAAAGCGTTATCCGGGAAGCGTTAGAGGATTTCAATGAGATCATTGTCGGGCTTTTGGCTGATATAGATGGCGTGTTCAAGTCCATTGAAAAGGCCGGGTAGAAGATGAGCGCAGAAAACACAGGGACGCTACAGTGTATTTACGAAAGCCTGGGGGCATTCCTGACTAAATTTGACGAAGAAGAAGTGGAGGAAGAGGACGTGACAAAATCAGATGTGGAAAAGATTGTGCAGGACGCAATCGTAAAAGCAATGAGCCAGAACCCCGCAGAACCGGAAAATGGCGGCTCTGGGGCAGAGGGTGAAGTAACTAAGGGTGAAGGCGAAAAGAACGGAGCACGGGACGGTAGCGGTATCACAGAGGCCATTACTGCGGATGACATCGAGAAGATGGTTACAGGTGCCATTGAGAAGGCAATGAATCCGAAGAAAGAGGAACCTATCACGAAGGAATCTTTGCAGGAGATGATCGACAAGAGCGTTGAGAAGGCTCTGGAACCGTTGCGGAAGAGTGCAGGATTACCGAACAACCTGAATAATGATGTGCAGAAAAATGGAGCCGAAGAGGAACATTACCTGCATGGATTACTTTAAGAAAGGGGTGGACAAAGATGCCTATAACCAACAGAGGACTTATCAATAAGGCCGGCACGATTGAGACAGGAGCGCTTACCAGCGGATTGCTCAATCCGGAACAGGCGAGAAAATTCATTCAGCAGACCTTTGAAGCAACCAATCTTTCTCCATTGGTCCGTCATGAGATGCGGACAGCGAAAACAGGAGAGATTGACAAGATCGGAATCGCATCCAGGATTCTCCGTAAAAAGACTGAGAACACGGATGACGGGTACAGAGCAGGCGTAGAAACTCCGCAGATTGAATACGCTACAACTGCTATCCGGTTGCCATGGGAGATTACCGAGGAAACACTTCGAGAGAACATCGAGGGGCAGAACCTTGAAAAGATCATCACCGATTTGATGACAACCCAGCTGGGCGTTGACCTGGAAGATTTGTATCTGAACGGGGATGAGGATACCGAGGATACCGACGATGATTATGATTTCTTGAAAATCAATGACGGTTGGATTAAGCAGATTTCCAATGATGGCCATGTGTATGATGCATCCGCAGAAACGGAAATGAGCCTTGACCTGTTTTACAACACGGTTGCCCTTTTGCCGAATAAATACAACAACGGCAAACTGAGATGGCTTATGTCTCCGAAGCGTGCACAGCAGTGGGAATTGTTCCTGATGAATAAGATTATCGAAGCGGGCGGAGCCGTACCGGATAACGTGTATACAGCACCGGTGAAGATTCCAGCCATTGAATGCCCGAGCTTGGATGATGCGACAATCCTGTTGACCGACCCGAAGAACCTTATCGTAGTGAACACTTATGATATCAAGCTTCGCAAGACGACAGAAGGTCAGCATGCAATCATGGAAGATAAACGGTTCTATGTGGCACATTTGGATTATGACCCGATCATTGAGGAAACAGATGCAACGGCAATCATTTCCGGATTGGCTTAATGGTAGAAGGGAGGAAACGGCATGTATCATTTAAAACTATGTAAAGGACGGTCATACCGTGGCATTGTTTCTGCAACAAAGGCAAAGCCAGACGTGTATGTCCCGGAGAAGGAACAGGCGGATGCGCTGGTAGCGTCAGGGTATTTTACCTTGATCGAGGAGACAGTAACGGTAAGTGAGAATGAGGCGCAGACCGAGACTGTTTCCGATGCCAGTGAGGATTTGTTCGAGGCAGAAGAAACAGAGGCAGAGACTCCGATTCTTGTAGAACTGCAGGGAAAGAAGAAAGCGGAGCTGGTTGAGTACGCCGAGAAGAATGGCATTAATATTTCCGGTTGCAATACCAAGGATGATATTTTGCAGAGGATTGTAGAAGCAATCGCCAATGCAGATGCAGCGAGGGAAGCACTCCGGCAAGGATAAGGGGGTGTGTTCCTATGGCAGTCTCCGAATTATGGGTGGCTCCTGATGAGGTAATAGAGTATACGTCTTATGAGGATGTGAAGAAGAGGCCGAGGGCGAAACTGATAGCAGATATCATAAGGGCAAGGCAGAAGGTTGTTGCCATTACGAATAATCATTTCCAGGATTATGAGGCAATACCGGAACCGGTAAGGATGGCAGTCATCTTATTGGCCGAGGCATATGCAAAGAATGATATTGAGATATCCAACGGCGGGTTCAAGAGTGAAACATTCGACGATTATTCTTATACAAGGGATTCGGCCACGATTGACTTGTCAGACCTTGGACTGGACGACTTGTTGTCAGATTACATCGTCACAGAGGGTATCGGCAGGGTAGTGATGAAGCTCCGCGCGATATGAAAGGGAGGGCGTTGATATGTTCGAAGATTTTCTCAATCACACCTGCAATATCTACCACACAGAGGAAGAGGAAGTGAGCCCTGGGTACGGTGTATAGGCAAGGACGGTTCGAAAGTTTGGAGAAACAGCAGATGTGGAGGGAGACTGTCCGACAACCACCCCATAGGGGTGTAGATTGAAAAGCTGAATCCGG
>JAJQDO010000126.1:0-6042 GCA_021202175.1 Clostridiales bacterium
CCATGCGGAAGACAATCCCCTCTGTAGTGATCATCATGATTTCTTCCTCTTCATTTAAAATCTTAGCTCCGACAACATATCCTGTTTTTTCCGTAATTTTATAGCAGCGAAGACCTTTTCCACCACGATTTTGTCTGGTAAACTCTTTCAGTAAAGTACGTTTTCCCATACCTTTTTCAGAAACGATAAGTAAATCTTCCCCCTCGGAACTAACTGGCATACCGATTACCTCATCGGAGTCTCCCAGATGAATACCAATCACGCCAATGGATACCCTGCCGATTTCTCTCACTGATTCCAGAGAAAATCGAATACACTGACCTTCTCTCGTCACCAGAAAAATGTCATCGTCATTATCTGCCTGTTTTACTTCAATCAGTTCATCTCCCTCTCGAAGAGTAATCGCGGTCAGACCGCTTTTCCTGATATTCTGATATTCCTCATATCTTGTCTTTTTAATAATGCCATGTTTCGTTGCCATAACCAGATATTCTTTGGTTTTATCTTCATCCACAGGTATAATGGCTGTTATATTTTCATCCGGCTGAAGCTGGAGAAGATTCACGATATTAATTCCTCTGGCGGTTCTTCCAGCCTCCGGAATATCATATCCTTTTAAGCGGTATGCTTTTCCTCGATTGGTAAAAAACATAATATGGTTATGCGTATTCGTCATAAACATATCATCAATATAGTCTTCGTCGATGACGTTCATACCCTTGATTCCCTTCCCGCCTCGATTCTGACTATGAAAATTATCAATCGTCATCCGCTTGATATAACCTAACTTTGATAATGTAATAACCGCGTCTTTTTTCGGAATCAAAGATTCATCGCTGAAATCTTCCACATCCGGCTCTATCTTTGTTCTTCTTTCATCACCATATTTGTCACGAATCAGGATAATTTCCTGACGGATTACCCCAAGAAGAATCTTCTCATCACCAAGGATTGCTTCATACTCTGCGATATTCTTTTCCAGTTCATCATACTCTGCCTGCAGTTTTTCCCGTTCCAGACCGGTAAGAGCGCGAAGACGCATATCTACGATAGCCTGTGCCTGCGCCTGTGAAAAATCAAAAGCCTCCATCAGAGCTTCTCTGGCTTCTGAAACATTTTTGGATGCTCGAATGATTCGAATCACTTTATCAATAACATCTAAGGCTTTTAACAATCCTTCTAAGATATGTGCCCTTTCTTTTGCCTTATTAAGTTCATACTTTGTTCTCCTGGTTACAACATCCTTCTGATGTTCCAGATAATAAACCAGCATTTCTTTAAGATTCAGTATCTTAGGCTGATTATCCACCAGCGCCAGCATGATCACGCCAAAGGTATCCTGAAGCTGTGTATGTTTAAAAAGCTGATTTAGAAGAACATTTGCATTGACGTCCTTTCTCGTTTCGATACAGATACGCATACCACTGCGATCGGATTCATCCCGAAGCTCTGTAATCCCGTCAATCCTTTTTTCTTTTACCAGGTCAGCAATCTTTTCAATTAATCTTGCCTTATTTACCATATAAGGAAGTTCCGTAACAACAATCCTCTGCTTCCCGTTGTTCATCGGCTCTATGTCTGTCACGGCACGAACTTTTATCTTCCCTCGTCCGGTGCGATAAGCCTTTTCAATCTCTTTTCTGCCAAGAATCGAAGCCCCTGTAGGAAAATCCGGTCCCTTTATGATTCCCATCAATTCCTCGATAGAAGTATCCCTGTCTTCTTCAATCTGATTGTCAATGATCTTTACCACCCCATTGATCGTCTCGGTCAGATTATGAGGAGGTATATTAGTAGCCATACCTACCGCGATCCCTTGTGCTCCGTTTACCATCAGATTCGGAAAACGCGAAGGAAGAATACTTGGTTCCTTCTCCGTCTCATCAAAGTTCGGCATGAAATCTACCGTATCTTTATAAATATCTGCCGTCATCTCCATAGAGATTTTAGAAAGCCTGGCCTCAGTATAACGCATGGCTGCCGCCCCATCACCATCAACAGAACCAAAATTCCCATGACCGTCAACGAGCGGATATCTTGTTGACCATTCCTGTGCAAGATTAACCAAAGCTCCATAAATGGAACTATCGCCGTGCGGATGATATTTACCCATCGTATCACCTACAATACGAGCACATTTTCTATGAGGCTTATCCGGTCCGTTATTTAATTCTATCATAGAATAAAGGATTCTTCTCTGTACTGGTTTGAGGCCATCTCTGACATCCGGCAAAGCCCTGGAGACGATTACGCTCATGGCGTAATCGATATATGATCTTTCCATGGTGTTTTTCAGGTCCACCTCATGGATTTTGTCAAAAATATTATTATCGTCCATCATTTCCTCCTGAATGAAACCTGATTACCTGATTTATTATTTTACAATAGTACCTGCCTAAAACAGTCTAACTGCTTTATAAACACGATTGTAATGTAAAATGATAAACTAAATATCGAGGTTCTGAACATATTTTGCATTCGCTTCTATAAATTCTCGTCTTGGTTCTACCCGGTCACCCATCAATGTATCAAATGTCAGGTCCAGTTCAGAAACAGAATCTTCATCCATATTTACACGGAGCAAAATACGTCTTTCCGGATCCATTGTCGTGTCCCAAAGCTGATCAGCGTCCATCTCTCCCAATCCTTTATACCTTTGAATCTTATTATTGCCATCTCGACCAATCTCAATAAGGATATTATTCAACTCTTCGTCACTGTAGGCATACCATATTTTTTTATTCTTCTCAATCTTATATAAGGGCGGTTGTGCCAGATACACATACCCCTGCCGAATCAATTCCGGCATAAAACGGTATAGAAACGTTAAGAGGAGCGTCGCGATATGCGCTCCGTCAACATCAGCATCCGTCATGATGATAATCTTATGATACCGAAGCTTTGTGATATCAAAATCATCATAAATTCCTGTTCCGAAAGCCGTAATCATGGCTTTAATCTCATTATTGACCAGAATCTTATCCAACCGCGATTTCTCCACATTAAGAATCTTGCCCCGCAAAGGAAGGATAGCCTGGGTAGCACGGCTTCTCGCTGTTTTTGCAGAGCCTCCGGCAGAATCTCCCTCAACAATATAAATCTCGCAATTGGCCGGGTCTTTATCGGAACAATCCGCAAGCTTTCCCGGAAGACTCAATCCATCCAGTGCCGACTTTCTCCTAGTCAGGTCTCTGGCCTTTCTAGCCGCTTCTCTGGCCCGTTGTGCAAGAATCGCCTTTTCACTGATCGTCTTTGCCACGCCGGGATTCTGTTCCAGAAAATAAGTAAGCTGTTCGCTGACGACACTTTCAACGGCGCCACGTGCCTCACTGTTGCCAAGCTTCTGCTTGGTCTGTCCTTCAAATTGAGGCTCCGGTATCTTAATGCTGATGATTGCGACAAGACCTTCTCGGATATCTTCTCCTGACAAGTTCTGTTCGTTATCTTTTAAGAGTTTCTTCTCTCTGGCATAATCATTAAAAGTTTTGGTCAACGCACTTCGAAAACCGGAAAGATGCGTTCCTCCTTCCGGCGTGGTGATGTTATTCACAAAGCTATAGATGCCCTCGTTATAGGAATCATTATGCTGCATGGCAACTTCAACATAAACATTGCCTTTTTTTCCTTCACAATAGATAACATCGGGATACATCACCTGTTTTTGTTTATTTAAATACTCCACATACTCCTTGATACCGCCCTCATAATGAAAAGTGAGAGAAACTTCCTTTTCTTCCCGCAGATCTGTCAGGATGATTTTCAAATTACGAGTGAGGAAAGCCATCTCCCGTAATCTCTGTTTTAACAGTTCAAAATCAAAAACGGTTTCCTCAAAAATCTCTGGATCTGGTAAAAATCGTACTTCCGTCCCTCTTCTTTCCGTGTCTCCCACGATGGTAAGAGGATACATGACCTTTCCTCTTTCGTATCTCTGTCGATATATTTTTCCTTCATGACTGATGTCGACTTCAAGCCATACAGATAATGCATTCACGACAGAAGCTCCTACGCCATGAAGCCCTCCGGATACTTTATATCCCCCGCCGCCAAACTTACCACCAGCATGAAGGATGGTAAATACAACTTCTACTGCAGGAATCCCCTTCTTTTTGTTGATTCCTACCGGAATTCCTCTCCCGTTGTCCCGAACGGTAATAGAATTATCTTTATTAATGAAAACTTCAATCGTATCACAATACCCGGCTAATGCCTCATCAATAGAATTATCAACAATCTCATAAACAAGATGATGGAGGCCTTTGGATGAAGTACTTCCAATATACATCCCAGGTCGTTTGCGCACTGCTTCCAGACCCTCTAATATCTGAATCTGATCTGCTCCGTATTCCTGAGATACAATATTCTTTTCTTCACTCATGCCAAAACCTCCTGCAAATATATAGAAATATATGATTTATAGTAAATCATGTAATATTTTTACTATAATCAAATGTAAACATCAATAATAAGCCCTCAAAAATAATGATCACATTTATATCACTAATCATTTAGCTCCAATAATCTGGAATTATATTATAACATAAATATTACCAATTATCCAATGTTTTAAACGTAATAAAAATGATAGGCATCACACCGTATATTCTTTTATGCATCCGTCCTCGACATAAAATACTTTATCAAGATGAATGCGGGTATTTATAAACTCATCCAGTCCGGTACAGGTAATGATTGCCTGGATGTCAGAAATGTTTTCCAAAAGATAATTTTGACGATGATTATCCAGTTCTGAAAGAACGTCATCTAAAAGAAGCACTGGCTTGTCTCCTGAAATCATCTCAATCAGGCGAATCTCCGACAGCTTCAATGCTAATGCAGCTGTTCTTTGTTGTCCCTGAGAACCATACTTTCTAATGTCATTGTTATTAATCTGAAAAGCAATATCATCCCGATGAGGTCCTACCGACGTCGTTCCCGATCGTATATCCCGGTCTCGATTATAATACAACTTTTCTTTAAATTTCTGTGATGAAACATTTTTTTCATAAGAAACTTTTATTTGTTCTCTGTTTCCGGTAAGATTTCCATGAATTTCTACCATCATCTCATTTATAAGAGTTATAAAATCTTCTCTTTTTTTTATAATCTGATATCCGCTATCCACAAGCTGGTAATCCCAGCCATCCAGGGTTTCCCGAAGCTGCGGAAACTCCGCTATCTGTTTTAAAAGATTATTTCTCTCTGAAATCAGATGATTATAATTAGATAACTATTGGAGATGAGATTTATCCAACTGACTCATTTCCATATTAAGAAATTTTCTCCGCACGGAAGGTCCATTTTTAATAATACTTAAATCTTCGGGTGAAAAAAATACGATATGCATCAGCCCAAGCAGCTCGCCTGTTTTTTTTATGGGAATCCCGTCAATAGCTATCCCTTTGGCCTTATTTTGTTTTATGTGAACGTCTAGTCGATGGGATAAATTATTTTTTTTAAATAACAAACGAATATGTGCATCCCGTTTGTTAAACTGAATCAATTCTTTATCTTTACTGCCTCGATGGGAACGAGACGTTCCACTTAAATAGACAGATTCGAGAAGATTCGTCTTTCCCTGAGCATTGTCTCCAAAAAAAATGTTAATTCCTGGCGAAAATGTAACGTCGGCAGTATTATAATTTCTGTAATTGCTCAACTGAATCGATTCAACAAACATTTTGATCTCCGTTCTGCTGTTTGATAAGTGATAATTTTTTATCAATACATTTTAGAATTATCAGATAATTGTGATAATTTTTTCTTCATATTCCACAATATCTCCATTGTATAATTTCTTTCCACGTCGGGTTTCTATCTCACCGTTTACCTTAACTAATCCATCTTGAATGATATATTTGGCATCAAGTCCCGAAGAGACGATTCCTGACGCTTTTAATGCCTGACCCAACTTTATATATTCATCTTTTAATTTCAGTTCCATTATTGATTTCTCCTCATACAATGAAATGATTTTCACTTAGATTCATGTTTTTTTATTTATACCCGCTGTTATTCACATTAATTGGTAATATTAAATAT
>JAJQDO010000126.1:6052-9186 GCA_021202175.1 Clostridiales bacterium
ATAATGCAAGGTCCAATAGAGTTAATCATATACATTACAATATCTTCCTCGTCAATAACCCGAAGAGCATCCGCAAGAAATCTTGGATTAAATCCGATTAAAAGATCTTTTCCTTCTTTTTCTATCTGAATCTTATCATCCATAGATCCTACTTGTGTGTTGATCATCAATTCCATTTTGTTATCCGAAATTTTTAAAACAACTGGTTTTTTATCTGATTCTTTTATAAAGAGTGTAGATCGATCCAGGCATCTCAAAAATTCCATCTTGTTTACCGTAACTTTTGTTTCATAATCGGTGGACAACATTTGTCGGATATTATAAAATTTTCCTTCTAATAATCTGGAAACCACACGAGTATTTTCAAATTCAAATAAAACATGTTTATCTGTAATGTATAAATTTACAACATCTTCCGCCTCTCCTGGAAGTATTTTACTGACTTCAGTCAATGTCTTTCCGGGGATTATTACTTCTATTTCGGGATAATCATCGCTTAATATCGTATTTCGAATAGAAATACGATGTCCATCTAATGACGTCATCTTGAATTTATTCCCATTGATATTTAATAATTCCCCGGTCATAATTTTATTATTTTCATTGTCTGATATGGAAAAAATAGTTTGCCGTATGATTTCTTTTAAATCAAATTGAGAGATGGATATTTTGTTATTTTTTTCCACTTTCGGCAGATGTGTGAAATCATCTCCTTCTTTACCCATAATATTACATTCCATTTGTTCGCAGGTTATACTTGTGTTTACATTGGAATTTGATTCAATAATAACATCATTTTCCGGTACTTTTTTAATAATTTCTGAAAATAACCTGGCTTCCAGAGCAATTTTTCCACTTACAATAATGTCTCCCTCAATAATCGTCTCAATTCCCAGTTCTGTATCATTCGCTGTGAGTTTAATTATATTGTCATTTGCTTCGATGAGTATACATTGTAAAATTTCCATGGTCGATTTATTGGATACTGCTTTGGAAACAATATTAATACCATGTAATAATTGATTTTTAGAACAGATGATCTTCATAATTGTGTATAACTCCTTTCGGTGATTATTTTTAAAAAAATATAAGATAATATCCATAGTAGTAGTAGTAGGGGCTGTTGAAATTGTGAATAAGTTGGTTATATGGCTCAAAATAAACTTCAACGCCTATGCATAACTTTGAGGATAGGCCTGTGGATAAAAGAAGGATAATATGTGCAATACTTTTTTTAAAAAAGTTATCCACAGAATATGCACATGGTATTCACATCCATTCTGAATATAAATGTGGAAAAAAATAAAGGATGATCTGAAATGGTATGAGGTATCCTTTATTCTTTTCATATATGATATTCAGTTGATATTATGTTGGTGGGTTTATTTTTTTAATAATCATATCAACGTTAACTCGAATATTCTCGTCCTTTTTGATTAGATCATTGATTTTGTCATAACCGTGGATGATTGTAGTATGATCTCTATTTCCCATTGTTTTTCCAATTACCTGTAAAGAAGAATTCGTATATTTTCTTATCAGATACATACATATCTGTCTTGGCATGGCAATTTCCTTATTTTTTTTGCGGGATAAAATATCAGCTACTGTAATATTATAGTGTTCTGCTACGATATCCATGATGAATTCAGGGGCAATCTCCTGTTGTGTTTCAATAGTATCCTTCAGCGCTTCTTCAGCCAGTTCCAAAGTTAATTCTTTTTTTTCGAGATGAGCATACACATATATTTTGTTAAGTGCACCTTCCAATTCACGAATATTTGATGTTATATTCGTGGCGATGTAGTGTAATACCTTGGAATCGACTTCGAGATGTTCCAATTCGGCTCTCTTTTTTAAAATTGCCATTTTGGTTTCATAATCCGGCGGTTGTATATCCGCTGTGATACCCCATTCAAAACGGGAGCGGAGTCGTTCTTCCAGTGTTGCAATCTCTCGAGGATGTTTGTCAGATGATATTACAATCTGTTTTTTTGCTTCGTGTAGTTCATTGAAAGTATGGAAAAATTCTTCTTGTGTACTTTCTTTTCCTATTATAAATTGAATATCGTCAATAAGGAGAACGTCAATGTTTCTATATTTATCACGAAATTCTTTATTTTTGTCATGTTTTAGTGAATCAATTAATTCATTTGTAAATTTTTCTGAAGTAACATAGAGAACCTTGAGGTCCTTTCTGTTATTAATAATATGGTGTGCAATGGAATGCATCAGGTGCGTTTTCCCTAGTCCTGCTCCGCCGTAAAGGAACAGAGGATTATAGGATGAACCTGGTGATTCAGCCACAGCTACAGAAACTGCGTGAGCCATTTTATTTGTAGGACCTACAACGAAGGAATCAAAGGTATATCGTGGGTTCAGATTGCTAAGATATTCGGAAGATACGGAGGAATCCTTTATTTTAGCTGATTTGTTTTCTTTAAAAGATTCTTCTTGTGGCGTATCTGTAAATATAATCTCAAACTGCTTCCCAATCACCTGTTCGATTGCAGCGGATAAGAGAACGTCGTAATATTTATGTTTGATAAATTCGATTCCTCTGTTTCCTCGTGATACATAAAATGTAATCGTATCGTCAGTCACAGACTGGATAATAAGAGGTTCGATCCATGTATGTACTGCAACTTGTGTTACATCTTCTTCTTTAATGAGTATATCCAAAATATTCTTCCATTTTGACTCAAGTTTCTCTTTCATGTTTCAATTACTCCATTCCGATTATCCTGTTTTGGTGTAAGTATAAGTTCTTCTGTCTGAAAAGATAGATAAGTTACTATTCGCGCAAGGCCGAGAACAATAACTTAAATAATACCGATTAAATCTGGTAGTTGATAATAATCTGATATATGCCAGTTATTTTAATCGGCTCAAAGCAAATTGTTGTGAATAGTTATAAGTCTATAACAAAGAAGATTTTTTTTCAATAGTAAGAAATGAAGTTTTTTAAGATAAATTATGGTCTGGATTATCAGTGAGCAGATTCAGAAAATATTAAATTGTGGATATGTGTATAATTCATTGTGGATAAGTCCATAAAATAAGAAAATTCTTCGTGAAAAATAATTATTGTGGATAAGTGTTTTTATAATATCCACAATCTGAAAAATGAGGTT
>JAJQDO010000126.1:9196-10035 GCA_021202175.1 Clostridiales bacterium
GCACAAAATGTGGATAACTGGTGGATAACTTCTGGATTATATGTGGAAAACTAAAAAATGTAATTTTATTAACAAAAAAATGAGGATTTACTTGACGATGGTTGTTTTTTTCAATATAATAGGTGGTGATGTTTTTTCAACAGAGATGAATTTTAGGAGGAGGTGGTTTCGCTATGAAGATGACGTTTCAGCCGAAAAAGAGACATAGAGCTAAAGTACACGGTTTTAGAAAAAGAATGAGTACTGCTAATGGCAGAAAAGTATTAGCAAGAAGAAGAGCAAAGGGAAGAAAGAAATTGACAGCCTAGGCCGCAGTTATGTGGCCTTTTCTTTTCTCAATTTGATTACAGTTTGATTTCAGTGATCGTTTATAATTGATATCTGTATTTTCATGTTCGAAAAGGTGAGTAGGTTTGGCAAGTAAGTTTCAGTCCTTGAAGAAAAACAGAGAGTTCCGTTCTGCATATAAGGGAGGCAGGTCATATGCGAATCGTTATTTTGTTATGATTATTTTGAAGAATCCCTTCTCTTATAACAGAGTTGGAATATCTGTCAGTAAAAAAGTTGGAAATAGTATCATAAGGCACCGAGTCACCAGAGTGATTCGGGAGGTGATGCGTCTTCACTGGGAAGATGTCAGTCAGGGTTATGATATTGTGATTGTGGCACGAACATCAGCTGTGGATTCCGAATATAAAGTCTTTGAAAGTGCCATAATTCAGTTATTGAAAAAGCATCGTTTATGGAAAGTGATTCCTTATGAAAACAGTTTTAATTAAAATGATTCGTTTTTATCAGAAATATCTGGATAAAGGGCTTCCTCCTGTAGAAGCAGCTTA
>JAJQDO010000126.1:10045-13915 GCA_021202175.1 Clostridiales bacterium
TCTCTGAAAGGGAGAGCCACATGTATTTATACTCCTACCTGTTCTCAATATGCCATAGAAGCATTGCAGAAATATGGCGTTTTGAAGGGAGGTCTGCTTGCGGCATGGCGTATCTTGCGCTGTAATCCTTTCGCAAAAGGTGGGTATGATCCGGTTCCGTAATTAAGGAGGAAAAGTATGTTATTGACACAGTCCACAACACCGATCATAGGATGGATCGCTATCCTTTTGGGATATGTTATGCAGTTCATTTTTACTGCGCTTAGTTTTTTTGGTATCCAGAATATCGGTTTGTGCATTATATTTTTTACAATTTTTGTCAGACTCTTAATGTTTCCACTTACGATCAGGCAGCAGAGAGTTATGAAAATCAATCAGGTGATGCAGCCTGAAATTAATAAGATTCAAAAAAAATATCGTAATAAAAAAGACCAGGCTTCTATGGCAAAGCAAAATGAAGAGATTCAGGCTGTTTATGATAAATATGGTTCGAATCCTACAGGAGGATGTCTTCAGTTATTGATTCAGTTTCCTATTTTTCTTGCCTTATATGCGGTTATCCGTAAAGTTCCCGCATATATCCCTCAGGTGAAGGCTTTATATATGACTGCTGTCACTGCAATTGAAGGTCAGACGGGATATATTGATACGATCAATACTATTGCGGACGGTTTGAATTCTTCCTATGTTTCAACACTTGCATCCGATGCAACGTCAAATGAGATTATAGATGTCTTGAATTATTTTACTGCGGATGCCTGGCAACAATTATCGGATGCCATGCCGTCTATTGCGGATACGATCAGTAAGGTCTCCGACCAGGTGATTTCCATTAATAATTTCGCACTGGGAATCAATGTAGCGCAGGCTCCGGGGCTGCGGCTTTCCATTTATCTGATTATACCTATTTTAGCTGCTATTTTCCAGTATTTATCTATTTTAAATCAGCAGCAGCCAAGTTCTGATGGAAATAGTCAGACAGCCAGCATGAACAGGAGCATGTCGATTATGATGCCGCTGATGTCTTTGTATTTCTGTATCATCATGCCAGCTGGTATGGGTATATATTGGGTAACCAGTGCTGCCTTCCAGTTTATTCAGCAGGCTCTTATTAATTTGTATTTTAAGAATGCTGATATTGATAAGATGGTTGAAGAGAGTCGGGAACGGGCTGCCAAGAAAAAGGCTAAAGGGAAAAAGTCTGTCATGGATTGGCTTACAAATTCCTCTGAAAAAGCTGAGGAGCAGAAAAAAGCATACGAATCTCGAAACAGGACTGTAATCGAGATAGCGAATATGAATCTAAAGAAGATAAATGGTTCGGCAGAATCTATGGTTGATCCTGACAAGGTGGATACGAGTAATTTTGGCGAAATTGGAAGAAATGCGTATCTGGTATCTCGTTATGAGAAGGAACATAATACCAGGGGAGGTAAAAAATAGTGGATGTTATGGAATTTAAGGGGAAGACAAAGGAAGATGCTATTACAGCAGCCACTGTTGAACTAGGAATACCCAGTGATAAATTAAATTATGAAGTGATTGATGAGGGTAGCTCAGGATTTTTGGGGTTATTTAATGTAAAGCCAGTCATCATTCGCGTTACCTTGAAAAAGTCACTTTTAGAGAGAACACAGGAATTTTGTGATGAATTGTTTGCCGCCATGAAAGTGGAAACGGTTGTTACGATTGATTTTAAAGAGGAAGATAACGTGATGAATATCGATCTTTCCGGTCCGGATATGGGCATTTTGATCGGCAAACGTGGACAGACCTTGGATTCATTGCAATATCTTATCAGTCTTTTTGTCAATAAAGAAGGCGATGCTTATATTCGTGTAAAGCTTGACACGGAGAATTATCGTGAGAGAAGAAAAGCAACGTTGGAAAAGCTTGCGAAGAAGCTGGCCTATACAGTAAAAAGAACGAAGAAGCCTGTTGCCCTTGAACCGATGAATCCTTATGAGAGAAGAGTGATTCATTCTGCTTTGCAGAACGACAGGTATGTATGCACCAAGAGCGAAGGCGAGGAACCTTACCGTAAGGTTGTGATTATGTTAAAAAAGGATAGATAGACGGATAGAGCGTGTATATTATCTAACATTTATATATAGTTATTTACTTAGTAGTATTTTATTTTTCAAAAATTATATTTTATTTTGTTTATAAATGATATCTGTATATAAATATAATAAGGATGTTTAAAGATTTTTTTGATTTTTAAACATCCTATTTTTGAATGGAGTTGATGAAATGGTCAATGATTTTGATACGATTGCTGCTATTGCTACTGCTGTCTCAAATGCCGGAATAGGAATTATTCGTATAAGTGGTCAGGATTCTCTGAAGATTCTCTCGGAAATTTTTCTTCCTTTTGATAAAAATAAGGATGCTGGACATCTTGATAATTATCGTATCTATTATGGCAACATTGTGGATTATGACGATATTATTGATGAATGTATTGTTTTGATCATGAAGGGTCCTCATAGTTATACGAGAGAGGATGTGGTTGAAATAGATTGTCATGGAGGTGTGTCGGTTGTTTATCGTATCTTGAATCTTGTCATTTCACATGGTGCCAGGCCTGCTGAACCTGGTGAATTTACAAAAAGAGCTTTTTTAAATGGCAGGATTGACCTTTCACAGGCGGAAGCTGTGATGGATGTCATTGATTCCAGAAATGAAACGGCAAGACGTAATTCTATGGCGCAGCTTAAAGGTAGTTTGTCTGATAAGATTCATCAGATCAGATCAGAAGTATTATATCAGATGGCTTTTATCGAGTCTGCTCTGGATGATCCGGAACATTTTAGTTTGGAAGGTTATCCACAGATTTTATTGCAATATGTGGATAAGTGGGTTTCAGAAACAGATAAATTGCTTAATTCATACGATGATGGCCGTTTTATTGCGGAAGGGATACGTACTTGTATTGTCGGTAAGCCGAATGCAGGTAAGTCTTCTTTTTTAAATGCACTTTTGGGTGAAGATCGTGCAATCGTTACTGACGTAGCTGGGACTACAAGAGATACCTTAGAAGAAACTATAACTGTTGATGGCATCACTTTGAATGTCATTGATACAGCTGGGATTCGTAATTCTGCCGACCAGATTGAAAGAATTGGTGTGGAAAAAGCTAAGAGAGAGATGGAGCTTGCAGATCTGATTCTTTTTGTAGCGGATTCTTCTATGCCATTAGAGAAGGAAGATATTGATATACTTAAGGATATTCAAAATCGAAAAAAAATGATTCTTCTTAATAAATCTGATGTTTTAGAGGATTCAAAAGATGAGTACCGTCAGATATATGACTATATTGGTGAAACGGATCCTGTTATTTCTATCTCTGCAAAATACCATCAGGGTATCGATGATTTCATTTCGGAGTTAAAAAATATGATGTTTCATGGTAAAATAGATTCCAATCAAGAAATATTCATTACAAATGTTCGTCATAAAAATGCTCTGGATGATGCTTTATCCAGTTTTCAATGTGTAAGAAGAAGCATTGAAGAGAATATGCCGGAAGATTTTTTCACTATAGATCTTATGAATGCTTATGAAAAGTTAGGTGTGATTATTGGTGAGGCAGTGGAAGAAGATCTTGTAAATCAGATATTTTCAAAGTTTTGTACTGGAAAATAATTGGATTTTAAAATGATATCTCTGTGGAATTCACAGTGAAATCTAATTTTTATTTTTAGTGGATATAGTAATTTTTTGAGGGTTAGATTTTAATGAAAGCAGTAGAAGAATATTATGACGTTATTGTTGTTGGTGCAGGCCATGCTGGATGTGAAGCAGCGTTGGCTTCCGCAAGGCTTCAATGTGAGACAATTATCTTTACAGTCAGCATGAATAGTGTGG
>JAJQDO010000126.1:13925-16553 GCA_021202175.1 Clostridiales bacterium
ATGCCTTGTAATCCTAATATTGGTGGTAGTTCTAAGGGTCATCTTGTCAGAGAAATCGATGCTTTGGGCGGTGAGATGGGAAAAAATATTGATTGTACTTTTATTCAATCAAAAATGCTGAATAAGTCCAAGGGACCTGCTGTTCATTCTCTTCGCGCGCAGGCTGATAAGGATTCTTATTCCATGAGGATGCGATTTACTCTTCAGAATACGGATCATCTTATGTTACGTCAAGCCGAGGTGACGGAATTGATTGTAGAAGCTGGTCAGATTTGTGGAGTGAAAACTTTTTCTGGTGCCATTTATCATGCGAAAGCGGTTGTTTTGGCTACTGGCACTTATCTGAGAGCGCGTTGTCTTTACGGTGATGTCGTCAATTATACCGGGCCGAATGGTTTACAGGCTGCTAATTATCTCAGTCGTTCTCTTGAAGAAAATGGTGTGGAGCTGTATCGTTTTAAGACAGGAACCCCGGCTAGAATTGATAAGCGTTCTGTAGATTTTTCCGTTATGGAAGAACAGTTTGGAGATGAAAAAATCGTACCATTTAGTTTTACGAACAGGGAGGAAGACATTAAAAGGGATCAGATTTCCTGTTGGCTTACTTATACAAATGAAAAAACGCATGAGATTATTCGGGATAATCTGGACCGTTCTCCTTTATATTCTGGTATGATTGAAGGTACTGGTCCCAGGTATTGTCCTTCTATTGAAGACAAGGTTGTGAGATTTTCTGATAAAAACCGACATCAATTATTTATTGAACCTGAGGGAGAATATACTAATGAAATGTATGTTGGCGGGATGAGTAGTTCTATGCCTGAAGATGTTCAATATGCTATGTATCGTACAGTGAAGGGGTTGGAAAATGTAAAAATCATCCGTAATGCCTATGCAATCGAATATGATTGTATTAATCCGAATCAGTTGAAATTATCCTTAGAATTTAAGAATATTAGTGGTCTTTTTAGTGGAGGTCAATTTAATGGCAGTTCTGGATATGAGGAAGCTGCGGCACAAGGATTAATTGCGGGTATTAATGCTGCAAGAAAATGTAAAAATCAGACTCCTTTAATTTTGGATCGTTCTCAGGCTTATATTGGAGTTTTGATTGATGATCTTGTAACAAAGGAGAATCATGAGCCTTATCGTATGATGACTTCCCGGGCAGAATATCGATTGTTACTACGTCAGGATAATGCTGATTTACGTCTGACTCCGATAGGATATGAGATTGGTCTGATTGATCAAAATAGGTACGATTTATTTTGTTGTAAGAAAGCTAAGATTGATTTTGAAATTAATCGTTTAAAACATGTAACTGTTGGTACAGGAAAAAAAGTACAGGATGTTTTGATGAATCACGGCAGTACTCCTTTGAAAAATGCTTCAACTTTAGCTGAATTGATAAAAAGACCTGAATTATCGTATGAAAGTCTTGCTGAACTTGATTCTGAAAGGAATTATTTGGATGATTCTGTCATTGAGCAGGTTAATATCAATATCAAATATGAAGGGTATATTTCTCGTCAGTTAAAGCAGGTGGAACAGTTTAAAAAGATGGAGAATAAGACGATTCCTGATGATATAATATATGAAGATGTTCATAATCTTCGTAAAGAGGCAGTGCAGAAACTGAAACTTATTCATCCTCATTCTATTGGTCAGGCATCTCGGATATCTGGTGTTTCTCCTTCTGATATATCTGTTCTTTTGATCTATATTGAACAGCTGAGACGACGGTCTGAAAAATAATTTTATATATTTTTTTATAATATGATTTTTATTATTATACTTTTTTGACTCATTTATATTAATTATATTAATTATTTAGAACTTATTTTATATTCTTTACCTTTTATGAGGATTATTATGAATTTTATAAATAATTTAGATTTACACGCACAATCTGTTAATGTTTTTTTTATCTCGTGATCAATTGAGACAATTTGAAATTTATTATCAGTTTCTTCTTGAAAAAAACAAGCTATTCAATCTTACTTCTATTATCGACGAAGATGAAGTTATTGATAAACATTTTGTTGATAGTTTAACTTGTTGTAGAGTAGTGGATATGAGTCAGGTTAGCAATGTTATTGATATAGGAACAGGTGCTGGTTTTCCAGGCATTCCTTTAAAGATTGCTTTTCCTCATTTATACGTTATTCTTGTGGATTCTTTAAAGAAAAGAGTAAACTTTTTAAATGAATTGATTTCTCTTCTTGGTTTAACTGGTATTTATGCTATTCATGGACGTGCGGAGGATCTGGCCAGGGATGATATATATAGAGGTCGATTTGATTTATGTGTATCCAGGGCGGTTGCTAATTTAAATACATTGTCTGAGTATTGTATTCCTTTTGTTCGCGTAAATGGTTACTTTGTTTCCTATAAATCTGTGAAAGGTTTAGAGGAGATGAAGAATTGTAGTTCTTGTCTTCATTTGTTAGGTAGTAAGATTATTTATGTTGATGATTTTGCATTGTCTTCACAGGATTATAGACGTATTTTGATAAAGATAAAAAAGTGTGAAAATACTTCAAATCTATATCCTAGAAAGGCTGGGATTCCCTTGAAAAATCCTTTATAATTTTAATACTGTTTTTTATGTTTTATTTTATTTCTTAT
>JAJQDO010000207.1:0-14674 GCA_021202175.1 Clostridiales bacterium
CTCAGTCAGCTCTTTTCATCTACTTGCTGGCTTTGTTCCTATTATGCCGCATTCATGTACTTCGCCCGTTTCACCCATTTGCCCCACACGCCGAGCAACCAACCTAATATTGGCGGCTGTGAGATGGAAAACACATAGTCCATTTTCCCAACTTTTAATGTGGCTCTCATTGCGCCGAAGAAATAACTCAGTATGTTCTTCACCCGGCTGAATCCCTTCGTCTTGTCAAACTCAGGGACGCGGATGCGGACTATCTTCACACCGTTCAGTTCTTCGTGGTAAAACTTCTGTGTTTTATATTTATCTTCAATCGTTCCGAGGTAAGACGGAACGACGCAGATCACTGTAATATTGAAGGCATCTAACATACCTTCGGCTAATTCCTGGAGTAGCTGCCCTGTACTGGCTGCGTCGGGGTAGTAATAGTGCGCGTAGATTAAAAGGTTCTTTTTGTTAGTAGCCTGTACATTCTTCCCGCGCATTCCCTTCTGTTTATTGTTCACAAATCATCCTCCCCAACGTCTACCTCATAGTTCTTATTAAGGAACCGTATCCATCAGTAACAGCTGTGGTCATTTTCACAGCGATTTTTCGTTCTTTCCTCTTGCCTGTGGCGATTACCACACTATCATTCATCCCATTTGTGCAATCCTTACAAACCAACCGCCCTGTTTTTGTCTATTCCTTACAAACCCAAAATCAAGGAAAAACTGAGTTTATTTTTTGTTCTAATAGCACGTAAGGGAGTGTGCCTATTTAAGCGCACAAAAATAAGAGCCCCCAAATGGCTCCTATTTTTCTGAACTTAATTCAATTATCTGCGTTTCCGTCCTTACGGATTACACTTTTTCAATCACACAACTATGCCTCTTAGCATTCATTCCTTTAGCATCCTTATCGTAATTAATTCCTACCAGAAGCAGATTGCCAAAGTACTCCTTCAGATCCCCGTCGTAACGGTTTTCATGTATCTGGCGGATTGCGGTGTCGGCGTCTTTATCGTACTTAAGCTCGATGATCATTGCCAGTTTGTCCGTACCCCTGCGAGGCAGGAAGGCAAGATCTGCAAAGCCTTTTCCTGCGGGCAGCTCTCTGACAATCGTGTAATATCGTTTTGCGGTATAATATGCTATGGTGATCGCACAGCTAAGAGAGGCTTCGTTATTATAATTTAATACGGAGGATACTGAACTGTGTATTTGCTCCAGAGATTCTGCCACCGCTTCTGCATCTTTTGCAAGTGTTGCATCAAGCAGTCTTTCTGAATCAGATAATGCTGCTCCGACTACTCCCCATTCTTGTCCGCTGACCGCATCCTCAAATGCCTCAGCCACCTCAAAGTTCGGAATATAGGTTTCTCTTTTTGTCGAATCATATGCGAGGTAGCCAAGATGTATCAGGAGTGTCAAAACGTCATTTTTATTTTTGAATGAAGTAATATCATTCTGGAAAGTACTTATCCTGACACTTACTCGTTCTCCGCCAAGCATTTTTACGATTGCATCCTTCAAACCGTCAAAGTCCATTCCGATATACTCTTTCAGGCTTTCAAAACTTTCTGTTTGCGTCCAATAGTTTTGTATTTCCTCTTCCTGCAGTGCATTCATAACAGAATTAGGGCTATAAACATGTTTTATACGGCTAAAGGAATATCCGTCATACCAGGACTTCATTTCGTCAAAGCTCATCTGGTATTCGTCACAAAGACGTTTTACTTCGTTTTCTGTAAAGCCGACATACTCTGCAAGTCTTTTAGGCGTTGTCATAGAATATTCTTTAAAATCTGTCAGTGCTAACTCCGTCCCATATTTTTTAATGGGAAGAATCCCCGTCATGTAGGCAGCTGCTATCGTTTCATCTGTCGCGGTTCCGCCTTTAAACAGTCCTCGCAAAAGCTGAACATATTCTTTTTGAATCGCCTCTTCATTTTTCGCTTCGCGGAAAAGAGCATCCCATTCGTCAATTATTATAATAAACTGATTATCCATTTTTTTGCTGACATCAAAAAGTGCATTTGCTAATACTTTCTTGCTTTCCCTGATATACAGAGGATAAGTTTCCCTAAGTTCTTCAATCACGTTCTTCTGAATATCAGCAACAATCGTTTTTACTGATGTCGAAATTGAAATAAATCTGGTTATATCCAGATAAATCACATCATACTTGTTAAGATACTTATCAAATGAATCCTTGTTCGATATGTCCAATCCTTCAAATAGAGAACGTGAATCACAGCTCTTATCATAATAGGCACAAAGCATCTTCGCCGCAAATGACTTTCCAAAACGGCGAGGGCGGCTGAAGCTAGTCAGCTTCTGAGGGGTATTGATCGTTCGATTTACGTAATCAATCAGACCGGTTTTATCAACGTAGGTTCCGTTTAAAATGGTCCGAAATCCTCTGTTTCCAGGATTTAGATAGATTCCCACAGGCCGTAACCTCCTCTCTCTGATATCTAATGGCACTCCAGAATCTGACGATTCTGTGATTCTGTCATTGACTTGCGAAGTTCGCCGCCGCAAGCGCCGCAAACTTCTTGTAATTCACATTATACATTTGCGACAGTCCTTGTGCAAGCACATATCTTTTCTTTTTATTTCTGTAATTTCCTCACAACTTTCAGCCCCACCGTTGTCTCCACGAGTTGCCCGAACATTTCTATTTCAATCTTAGCCAGGCGCTTGTGGCGATCGATCTTTTTGATACAGCCCTCGAAACCGATCAAGGGGCCTTCCATGATCCGTACAGAATCGTTTTGAATCAACCCGATGAACATTTCGACAAGCTGGTCTTCCCCGCCAAAACGTCTGAGAAAGGCTACTTCAGAATCGGTTAAAAGAAGAAGGTGTTCCGGGTTCCCCAAAATCCGTGTGAATCCAGGGATATCTTTGAGGGCATCCCAAAGGATCTCAACGGAATCAGTGATCATGAATACATAGCCTGGAAAAAGGATGTTATGTTCTTTGTGCCAGCTGCCTCGATAACGCTTCATCTGTTCACTGTAAGGAACGAAACATTTTTCCAGAATATCTGTAGAGATCTGTTTTGCGCACAACTGGCGTATCTTTTCTTCCTCACCGGTAAAAACCTGAGTAACGTACCACATGTTTTCTCCTTTGTAGCGTATATCAATGCTGATCCATTCATTTTTGTTTTCCTCAAATGACAGTCTGCCTGATGAAGGGCAGACTTCGCCATCACGACATCATGAATGATCCCGAACCGTATACGATATGACCGCCAGATTTTGCAACGCGACAACGCGACGATTGCAAGGACTGGTTTGTTTTTCTGTTCTGTCCTTAAGCACCCATTTGGATACTTATGAAAAAGCCCTCTCGCAGGACCCTATCATAAATCCCCAAAATGCAGTATGAATCTGTTACAAACCTGTTCGATAACTCCTGAATCTATATCATCGGCATTTCAAGAGGAACGAAAACCTATACCGCTCCGTCCCTCTTGAACACCAATAACACTGTCTTGAAAATGATCTTGATATCCAGCCAGATACTCCACTCGCTTATGTACTGCCGGTCGAGGTCGACCACTTCCTCAAAATCCGTGATCTCGCTCCGCCCGCTGACCTGCCATAAGCCGGTGATGCCCGGCTTGATGGCAAAGCGGGAACGGTGGTGCAGCTCATATAAGCTGACTTCCCCAATCAAAGGCGGCCTGGTGCCTACAATGCTCATGTCGCCTTTGAGCACGTTATAAAACTGCGGGAACTCATCGATGCTCGTTGAGCGGATGAAGTTTCCGATACCCGTCTTTTTCGTGCCATCAGGGAGTATCCTGTTCCCGATAACGCGGGGGTCGAAGTCCAGCTTGAACATCTTGTCGTCTTCCATCTTATTGTCTTTCATCAGTTCCGCTTTGCGTTCCTCGGCATCCATATACATGCTTCGGAACTTATACATTTTGAACTTGCGGCCGTTCTTACCGACACGCTCTTGCGCGAAGAAGATCGGCCCCGGGGAATTGATGTAGATGGCCGGTGCGACGAAGAGGAATAGGATGCCTGTAATCAGGCAGCCGACCAGACCTCCGGCGATGTCCATCATCCGTTTGAGGAACTGTTCCCTTCCGGATGCGGCATTGATGCTCGTGGTGAGCACTGTATAATCAGAGACCCTTCCCACGGACTATTTCTTCCCTGGCAGGTCGATGACCTTCGCCAGGTTCTGATGGACCGTCACGCCCATCTCGACAAAGGTGTCGATCAGGTCATGAGGGTAAGGGACGTCTTCGGAAAGGATAAGGAACACTTCATCGATCCATTCCTGGCAGATATACATCGGGGCGCTGTCAAAATCAGCGACGATCGGAATCCCTTCGATCTCCTCCCCGGTCATCGGGCGGTCGATCACGGCGACGCCGGAGATCGTATACTGGGCATAATTCCGCGTGGTGACGGTATGGACCACTGCCTCTGCCACATCACTGGTCGTGACGATGAGCAGTGACCGGTCCCCGCCTTCGACCATCTTCCTTCTGAGGAAATATTTCCATGCTTCCCGGACGATATAAGTGATCGCCGCGTAAAACAGCATCATCAGGATGAAATCCAGTCGGGAGTAGGATGTCGCGTATTGCAAAAGGAAAAGGTAAATGATGCCAGCCGAACCGACAAGAATCACGTGTTCGATCGTGATCGCCAGTTCCTTCTTGCGGCCTCGTTTGAGGACCCCTTTCATCGTCTCCAATCCGAAGATGACGATGATATCGATGATTTCCATGACGATGGCCATGTTCCTGTAGAGGAAAGAGACATACGGGACACCTCTGTGTCCGCTCGCAGTATAAGCAAGGAGAAACGCGATCTGCAGGCAGAAAAGATCCAGTAAATAAAAGTCGATATGTTTTAACCAGCCTTCTGATCTTCTTTCGTACATTTCCTCTTTCCTCCAAAGTATTTTGCGGAAGCGAACGCTTCCATATTCCATCAACCATTTTTCTTACTGAAAAACGGAATGCGTATTCCTTTTGTATAACGCCGTTCTTTTTCCGCCGCTACTGCCAAGCCAGGAGTCGCTTCCTTTTTGTGGCAAAAATAATCCATCTCATCCGGGTCATTGCTATGTTCACAGCTCCAGCAGATGAGCCGCCCTTCCGATACAGGAATGCCACAGCATACACAAATATCCGGAAATATTTCTCTATGGTCAGGTTCTGGCTTTTTTGCTGAACTCATGGCAATCCTCCTCGTAACGCTTTTCGGCACATCGTATTATCTTCATGACTCTATCATCATGTTTTAACATCCTTGTCTTTGTACAGACATGTCCACAAAAAGATACAATTAATCATCTTTCTAATCGTATACCATTTTTTCATTTTATTTGTATGGATTCTACAAAATCGGTCTGTTTATCAGTATAATATTGTCAGGCCATCCAAATCTTGAAATTTTTCAATCTTTATTCAATATCATGTCTAAGTATAAATCAATTGAAATTAAAATTCAATGAACATAGTCGAAAAAGTTTATTTTTTGTTCCACTTAATTTTTGTAACATTTAGACAAAGATTCATCGTATTTTGGTACCGGTACTTAATGATCTATCATGGGGAGGGTTGAATAGTAGCATACTTAATAATCCATCATTAGTAGAAGTCAACTGGAAATTGACAATATAAAATTTACAGAATATAATGTCTATACAAAATAATCGCCTACGTCTGCGCCTGAAGGAAGGAAAAGCAGGCCATATAAAAATATAATAAATCACAAGGAGGCTCATTATGGCACAATTATGGGGAGGACGCTTTACAAAGGAGACGGACAAGCTGGTCTATAATTTTAACGCGTCCATCAGTTTTGATAAAAAGTTTTACAGACAGGATATCGAGGGCAGCATGGCCCATGTGAAGATGTTATCTGCAACCGGCGTTTTGACAGAACAGGAAAGAGATGATATCCTCGCCGGACTGCAGGGGATTCTTTCGGATGTAGAAAATGGTATTCTGGATATATCGGATGAATACGAGGATATCCACAGTTTTGTGGAGGCCACGCTGATCGACCGTATCGGTGATACCGGAAAGAAGCTGCATACCGGACGAAGCCGGAACGATCAGGTCGCGCTGGACATGAAGCTTTACACCAGGGATGAGTTGCTGGCCATTCGGGAGCTGGTCCTGGAACTGATCAGGACATGCCACCAGTTAATGAAAGAAAATGTTCATACTGCCATGCCCGGCTTTACACACCTGCAGAAGGCGCAGCCATTGACTCTGGCTCATCATATCGGTGCTTATATGGAAATGTTCAAACGTGATTATGATCGTCTGGGCGATATTTATAAACGGATGAATTACTGTCCGTTGGGAGCAGGGGCTCTCGCGGGAACCACTTATCCGCTTGACCGGGATATGACGGCCTCTCTGCTTGGTTTTTATGGTCCGACTTTGAATAGCATGGATTCCGTTTCGGATCGGGATTATGTTATTGAACTGCTGGATGCCCTTTCTATCATCATGATGCATTTGAGCCGTTTCTGCGAAGAAATTATTTTGTGGAATTCCAACGAATACCAGTTTATCGAGATTGACGATGCCTACAGCACCGGAAGCAGTATCATGCCGCAGAAAAAGAACCCGGATATCGCTGAGCTGGTGCGTGGCAAGACCGGCCGTGTATACGGGGCACTGATGTCTATGCTCACCACCATGAAAGGCATTCCGCTGGCCTATAACAAGGATATGCAGGAAGATAAGGAACTGACCTTCGATGCCTATGACACAGTGAAGGGCTGTCTGGCTCTTTTTGATGGCATGTTAAAGACGATCACCTTCCACCCGGAACGGATGGAGGACAGTGCGAAGAACGGCTTCACCAATGCTACCGATGCCGCCGATTATCTGGTAGGGCATAGCGTACCTTTCCGCGACGCGCATGGTATTGTCGGCAGGCTGGTTCTTTATTGTATTGATAAAGGGATCTCACTGGATGACATGTCTCTGGAAGAGTACAAAGCCATCAGTCCTGTTTTTGAGAAAGATATCTATGAGGCCATCTCCATCAAGACCTGTATCGAGAAGCGCAACACCATCGGCGCGCCGGGGTCAGATGCAATGAAGCAGGTTATCGAAATAAACGAAAAATGGATTGAGGATGCGGGAAAATAGAAGACATCTCTGATAGAAACAAGATAGAAACAAAGTATGAAGCAAGGTATACTATATAGAAGCAAGGCATATCAACAATAAGTATATAAACAATGAATTTATATAAAATAAGTATATTAACAAACAGAAACAAAGTATATTAACAAAGTTTCCTGTTCGAAAAAAACGGAGTCGCAAATGGACTCCGTTTTTTCGATATATCTGATACTTTCTACTGTTCCGTCTTCACCAGGTTCACATCCAGCTGGTTAAATGGAATCGTGATGTCATTTTCATCGAAGGCATATTTAATCTTTTCCAGGACTCTCCACCGGGATTCCCAGTAATCTTCCGTTCGTACCCAGTAGCGCAGGCCAATATCTATGTTGCTTTCCTGGAAGGCACTGACGAAGATTTTGATCGGCCGGTCCTCAAGAAGGACTTCTTCTGACTGCACGATCTCCAAAAGCAAATCCTTTACCTTTTTGATGTCCTCGCTGTACTCGATGCCAATGGTCAGATCCATCTGGCGGTTTTCCTGATGCGTGATGTTCGTAATGCTGGCATTGGAGAGATTGCCGTTGGGAATCAATATCGTCTTGTTGTCTATGTTGACCAGTTTAGTGTACATGATACCGATCGACTGTACGGTTCCTTCTTTTCCAGAGCTTTCCTCCTGAATATAATCGCCAACCTCGAAGGGCTTGACCACAAGGAGGATGACCCCTCCGGCAATATTCGAAAGGGAACCCTGCAGGGAAAGGCCCAGTGCCAGTCCGCAGGAACCGACGACAGCAACGATGGAGGACGTGGCCACGCCCAGTTCCGTCACCGCCATAAATCCGATCAGAATCTTCAACCCGATTCTTTCGGCGGACAGGAGAAAACTCTTGACCATCGGGTCCATTTTGGACTGTTCAAAGATACGGGTACATATCTTCACCAGATAATCGGCCAGACGTAATCCGATCACGACAATCAAAATGGCCACGATACATTTTCCGACAAAATCGATGAAAAGCCCTCCGGTCTTTCCCAGGTATTCATAAGCCATGGAACGGATGGCCGTCCCGAGAGTTTCAAATTCCAACAACATAGTTTCTCCTCCTGTGTATCCTCTGTTATATCCCCTATGCATCGTTGTTCGTTCCGTCGCGATGAGTGATTGATGGCCAGCACTTATGTACACCATTATTACTTCGTTACGATATGCGTTTATCGATGAACAGAAGCCAGTGTGCCCGCTTTTTTATAGCACATGATTATTTCACGATTATTTCGCTGTGATATATCCCTGGGCTGTCAGCAGCTCAGCGCAGAGGATCGCTCCGCCAGCCGCGCCACGAACGGTGTTGTGGGACAGACCGATAAATTTATAATCATAAATCGTATCTTCCCGCAAGCGTCCCATAGACACGCCCATGCCGTTTTCATAGTCGACGTCAGCCTTCACCTGCGGACGATCATCTTCTTCCATATAACGGATAAACTGCTTCGGCGCACTCGGTAGATTCAGTTCCTGCGGCAAACCGCGGAAATTATTCCAGCGGTCGATGATCTCTTCTTTCGTCAGTTTCTTTTCAAAGTTTACAAATACAGCCGCTGTATGACCATTCAATACCGGAACGCGGATGCACTGGGTCGTGATCACCGGCAACTCTGCTTTTACAATCTTTCCATCGACAACCTTGCCAAAGAGTCGCAGTGGTTCCTGCTCCGATTTCTCTTCCTCTCCGCCGATGTATGGGATGATATTTTCTATCATTTCCGGCCAGTCCTTAAAGGTCTTTCCAGCTCCGGAGATCGCCTGATAGGTTGTCGCTACGACTTCCTTAGGGCCGAACTCTTTTAAGGCGAACAGAGCTGGTGTATAACTCTGGATGGAACAGTTCGGCTTCACGGCAACGAACCCTCTCTTTGTTCCGAGGCGTTCTTTCTGATATTTGATCACCTCAAAATGTTCCGGGTTGATCTCCGGCACGACCATCGGCACATCCGGCGTCCAGCGGTGAGCGCTGTTATTGGACACCACCGGTGTCTCCGTCTTCGCATAAGCGTCTTCAATCGCGCGAATCTCTTCCTTGGACATATCCACGGCACTGAAGACAAAGTCCACCTGAGAGGAAACCTTCTCCACTTCATTGACGTTCATGACAACGATCTTTTTCACTGCCTCCGGCATCGGCGTTGTCATTTTCCATCTGCCGCCTACCGCTTCCTCATAAGTTTTTCCTGCAGAACGAGGGCTGGCCGCGATCGTGGTCACTTCAAACCAGGGATGATTCTCCAAAAGAGAGACAAACCGCTGGCCGACCATTCCCGTTCCTCCCAAAACTCCAACTTTTAATTTCTGTTCCATTGTTCTATCCTTTCGATTACAATATACAATAATTATGATTTGCCTGACAAAAGCGCAATCTAAGGTTGCTGATTACTATATTTTTTATTACTATTTGTACTGCCAATCGAAACCGGCATGTCTGATTCATATATTCATATAATAATTATGATATGATTATTTAATCACTCTTACCTTCAATACGCCTTCGATGGCCTGAATGTCAGCCACCGCTTTATCAACGATCGGGGAATCCACGTCAAAAATCGCATAGGAATAATCTCCCCGCGTCTTATTGCTCATCTCCGTAATGTTAATGTTATCTTTCGCGAAAGCGCCGGTAAAGCGGGTGAGCATGTTCGGAATGTTGCGATGTAAGATAGCGACACGGCCCGCTGTCGTGCATTTTCCCATGTCAACATTCGGCAAGTTCACTGAATTACGGATGTTGCCGTTTTCCAGATAGTCCATGACTTGCTCCACAGCCATCACCGCGCAGTTCTCCTCGGACTCTTCTGTGGACGCTCCTAAATGAGGAAACGCGATAACGCCCTCAGCATCCGCCACCTTCGGCGTCGGGAAATCCGTTACATAATGACGAATCTTATGCTCCTTGAGTGCCTCCACTACGGCATCCTCATCTACCAGCCCATTTCTGGCAAAGTTAAGGATGGTCGCGCTCGGTTTCATTTTGGCAATGCCTTCTTTGCTCACGATATTTCTGGTGGCATCCATCAGCGGCACATGCACGGAAATGAAATCACAGTTTTCAAAAATCTCATCCACCGAATTCACATGATGTACGGCGCGAGAAAGATTCCACGCGCTTTTCAGGGACAGATAAGGATCGTATCCATATACGTCCATACCTAAGCTGTGGGAAGCGTTGGCTACGAGCACACCGATGGCTCCCAGGCCGATGACGCCGATCTTCTTCTTCTCAATCTCCGTTCCGGCAAAGGCCTTCTTCGCCTTCTCCATAGACTTGGTAATGTTCGGGTCATCTTTATTTTCACTGACCCACTTATTTCCGCCGATCAGATCGCGGGATGCCAGAAGCATGCCGGCAATGACCAGTTCCTTGACACCGTTCGCGTTAGCGCCCGGCGTGTTAAAAACGACGATCCCTTTCTCTGCATATTCATCAATCGGAATATTGTTGACGCCGGCACCGGCTCTGCCGACTGCCAGCAGATTCGGCATATCCTTCATATCGTGCATGGCCGCGCTTCTGACTAAAATCGCGTCGGCAGCCTGCGCATCTTCCACAGCTTTATAATTCTCATCGAATAACGAAAGACCTGTTTTTGAAATCAGGTTTAAGCATTTGTATTGAAACATGATAGCAGCTCCTTTTTAATTATAATGTGATATTTCCTCTGATATAAATGGGATACACTCATATCTTTCTTACGTAACCCCACATTACTTCATAAGATTTCTTGCGTGACACGCCAATCATTTTGTGACGCGTTGCCCCAAAATCATATGATGCGATACCTCCCAGAATACTCATTCCTTCTTTTCCAAATCTTCCTCGGAAAAGGCCTCGCTGATGGATCCTCCCGGCGCGACCATAGGCCAGACCTTCTCATCACTGTCGATCACGCAATCGATCAGATATGGTTCTCCACAGGCCAGTGCTTCCGCGAAGGCTTCCTCGAACTCCGCAATCGTGGTGGCTCTTTTGGCTTTAGCCCCCATAGCTTCCGCCACCTTGACATAATCGACTTTATCCGTCAGCGTCGTTGCCGAGTAACGTTTATCATAAAACAGAGTCTGCCACTGACGGACCATACCGAGAACCTGGTTATTGATCACGACTTCGATGATCGGAATCTCCGAGCGGGTCGTCGTGGCAATCTCATTCATGTTCATGCGGAAACAGCCATCCCCCGCGATATTGACCACTGTTTTCTCCGGAAAG
The DNA here is from genome assembly GCA_021202175.1 of Clostridiales bacterium. Classification (GTDB taxonomy): domain Bacteria; phylum Bacillota; class Clostridia; order Lachnospirales; family Lachnospiraceae; genus Anaerobutyricum. The sequence goes on from JAJQDO010000207.1 coordinate 11,376, forward strand.
GCCATCTTGGCTCCCATGGCGGCTCCGAGGCCATATCCCATGGTTCCGAGACCGCCAGAGGTCAGTAACTGTCTGGGCTGTTTGAATTTATAAAACTGTGCCGCCCACATCTGATGCTGTCGCACTTCCGTCGTGATGATCGCGTCGCCGTGCGGATTCTCTAATATTTTCTCAACCACGCCCGGACCGGACAGACGATCCTGATGATACGTCAGCGGATAGGTCTCTTTTAACTCCTGCACATAGGCGATCCATTCTTCATGGTGCAGTTCCTTCAGTCTCTTATTAAAAATAGTCAGCACTGCCTTCACGTCGCCCACAATGGCGATATCGACCGGAATATTCTTGTTGATCTCCGCCGGGTCAATGTCGATCTGGATGATCTTGGCGTTGCTGGCAAATGTTTTGGCATTGCCATAAACTCTGTCGCTGAACCGGGTGCCGATCGCTACCAGCAGATCGGCCTGTGATACACCGATGTTGGACGCCTTCGTTCCGTGCATGCCCAGCATCCCTGTATATAAGGGGTCTTCTCCCGGAAATACCCCCTTACCCATCAGGGTATCACATACGGGAGCATCGATCTTACGGACAAATTCTCTTACCTGCTCGTAAGCATCCGACAAAACACAGCCGCCGCCCAGCAGAACATACGGACGTTTGGCCGCGCGAATGGCTTCGGCCGCATCCTTGATGCTTCTCTCACGGATGGTGTCACAGATGGGGTGAATCTTCACCGGCTCCATGGACTCAAAATAGGTCGTTGCCGCTGTGACATCCTTGGTGATATCGACCAGAACCGGACCTTTTCTTCCTGATTTCGCGATACGGAAAGCATTACGGATGGTATCCGCCAGATCTTCCACGTCTTTTACGATATAATTATGTTTCGTGACCGGCATGGTGATTCCTTTGATATCTATCTCCTGGAAGGAATCCTTTCCCAAAAGGGTCACACCGACATTCGCCGTAATCGCTACCACCGGAATAGAATCCATGTAAGCGGTGCCGAGTCCGGTAACGAGATTCGTCGCTCCCGGCCCTGAAGTCGCCATGCACACACCGACCCTGCCGGTGGCTCTCGCGTATCCGTCCGCCGCATGGGCCGCTGCCTGCTCATGGGATGTCAATATATGTTTTATTTCATTACTATGTTTATACAACTGATCATATATGTTTAAGATCGCTCCACCCGGATATCCAAATACCGTATCCACGCCTTGCTCCTTCAAACATTCAATCACGATTTCCGATCCATTCAGAATCTGTCTCATGTAGTTTAAATCCTTTCCTTACTTTATCATTATCTATATTTCATGCAATCGCTATGTCTTTTGTCATCCTTAGCCGTCAGATTCCTTTCAGCTGATTGACATCCAGGACTGCGCCACGGTTGCCGGATGTGACAAGTGCCGCGTAACGAAGCAGATAGCCATCCTTGATTTTCGGCTCTCTCGGTTGCCATTTTGCCTTTCTGGCTGCCATCTCTTCTTCGGTGATATCTACATTCAGGCTGTTATTCGGGATATCAATCTTGATGATATCGCCTTCTTCCACCAGAGCGATCGGTCCGCCTACGGCTGCCTCCGGAGAAACATGTCCGATGGATGCGCCTCTGGATGCGCCGGAGAAACGTCCGTCCGTAATCAGGGCAACAGAATCCCCCAGACCCATCCCTGCTATGGCAGAAGTCGGATTCAACATCTCACGCATGCCCGGGCCGCCTTTCGGTCCTTCATAACGAATGACAACCACATCGCCCGGCACGATCTTACCGCCTTTGATGGCCGCGATTGCGTCTTCCTCACAGTCAAATACTCTCGCCGGGCCTTCATGAACCATCATCTCCGGTACGACAGCAGACTGCTTAACAATACCTGTATCAGGCGACAGGTTGCCTTTCAGAAAGGCAATGCCGCCCTGTGCCAGATACGGATTGTCGATCGGCCTTATCACTTCTGGATCTTTATTATAAACGTGAGCGATATTTTCTCCCACCGTTTTTCCGGTAACCGTCATCAGATCTTCATAGAGCAGACCTTTTTTCGAGAGCTCATTCATCACCGCGTACACGCCGCCGGCCGCGTTCAGATCTTCCATGTAAGTAGGACCTGCCGGCGCCAGATGACAGAGATTCGGCGTTTTCTCACTGATCTCGTTGGCGATATCCATATTGATATCGATGCCTGCCTCATGCGCGATCGCCGGGAGATGCAGCATGGTGTTGGTAGAACATCCCAGAGCCATATCCACGGTCAGGCAATTGATAAACGCCTCTTTCGTCATAATGTCTCTCGGGCAAATGTTATCCCTGTAAAGGTCCATCACCTTCATGCCAGCGTGTTTCGCCAGACGAATACGTTCGGAATATACGGCCGGAATCGTGCCATTGCCCTGTAATCCCAGTCCAATCGCCTCTGTCATACAGTTCATGGAGTTTGCCGTATACATTCCGGAACACGAACCACAGGTCGGGCAGACATTATTCACATATTCCTCCACCTTTTCCGCGCTCATCTTTCCGGCTTCATAAGCGCCAACCGCCTCAAACATGGAAGAAAGGCTCCTCTTACATCCGTCCACACGGCCGGCCAGCATCGGGCCGCCACTGACAAAGATGGTCGGGATATTGATTCTGGCCGCGGCCATCAAAAGTCCCGGAACATTTTTATCACAGTTCGGAATCATGACCAGGGCATCAAACTGATGCGCTTTCGCCAGACATTCCGTGGAATCCGCGATCAGTTCCCTGGTGACCAGAGAATATTTCATCCCCACATGTCCCATGGCGATGCCGTCACAGACAGCGATAGCCGGAACGACGATCGGGGTACCTCCCGCCATGGCCACGCCCATCTTAACGGCTTCTGTAATCTTATCCAGATTCATATGACCCGGGATGATCTCATTATAGGAGCTGACGATACCGACCAGCGGTCTTTCCAGTTCTTCCTTCGTATATCCCAGCGCGTTAAATAAGGAACGATGCGGCGCCTGCTGCATCCCCTTTTTCACATTATCACTTCTCATTTTTGTTACCTCCAACTATGCAAAAGCCCTTATTGTTCTTTCTCTTTACCAGATTATGTTACCCGCTTTAATCCAGCTACATAATCCATGTTCCTTGTCATTACTATATTAGTGTTTCGGACAATGGATATTGCCTTTCATCATGGTCTTATTTTCCCTGTATAAGACGATGGATACAACTTGCCTTTCATTACAGCCTTATATTCCCTGTATAAGACGATGGATACAGCTTGCTTTTCATTACAGTCTTATTTTCCCTGTATGAGACG
>JAJQDO010000207.1:14774-16460 GCA_021202175.1 Clostridiales bacterium
TGGATACAGCTTGCTTTTCATTACAGTCTTATTTTCCCTGTATGAGACGATGGATACAGCTTGCTTTTCATTACAGTCTTATTTTCCCTGTATGAGACGATGGATGGCTGCTTGTCATCCAATTCTGCCTTTATTCTGTATTCTGTATCATCCGATGCGTTCCGCGATCAGGTCTCCCATCTCCGTCGTCCCCACCTGCTTCATGCCTTCCGACATGATATCCACGGTGCGATATCCATCCTGCAAGACCTGTTTTACTGCTTGGTCCACATCATCCGCCGCCGCGTCAAGGTTCAAAGAATAACGAAGCAGCATGGAAGCGGAAAGAATCGTCGCGATCGGATTCGCCAGATCCTTGCCGGCAATGTCCGGGGCAGATCCATGACTAGGCTCATATAGACCAAAAGAACCTTCTTTCAGACTCGCGGAAGAAAGCATTCCGATGGAGCCGGTCACCATACTGGCTTCGTCTGACAAAATATCTCCAAACATATTTTCTGTCAATATGACGTCGAACTGTTTCGGATCTCTGACCAGCTGCATCGCGCAATTATCCACCAGCATGTGTTCCAGCTCTACTTCAGGATAATCCTTCGCGACCTCATTCACAACCTTTCTCCACAGACGGGAACTGTCGAGCACATTGGCCTTGTCCACGCTGGTAACCTTCTTCCGTCTCTTCATGGCGATATCAAACCCGCGGATGGCAATCCGACGAATCTCCTCTTCATTATAGCAGAGGGTATCGGTTGCCTTTAAAATACCGTTTTCCTCCACTGTCTCTCTGGCGCCAAAGTACAGACCTCCGGTCAGTTCTCTCATCACGACCAGATCGAATCCGTCTCCTATAATATCGCTTCGCAGCGGACAGGCATCCTTTAATTCTTCGTAAAGATATGCCGGACGCATATTCGCGAACAGCCCCAGTCCCTTGCGAATCGCCAGGAGTCCCGCCTCAGGCCTGCGGTCTGCCGGCAGCTTATACCAGGGAGATGTATTCGTATCTCCCCCGATGGAGCCCATCAAGACCGCGTCGCATCCTCTCGCTGTCTCCAGAGCCTCCTCCGTCAATGGCACTCCATGCACGTCGATCGAGGAGCCTCCCAAAAGGATCTCTGTATATTCAAATTCCTGAGAATATTTTCCGGCAACTTTATTCATCACCTTTAATGCTTCTCCGACAATCTCCGGCCCGATTCTATCGCCGCGGATCACTCCGATTTTAAAACTCATCCCATTCATCCCTTTCGTTTCTATTCTTATCTACACGGCTATCTGCTCCAGCGAGCAATCAATCCCTTGCGCTCCGGTATCCGTTGATCCGTATGCAATCGCCTGATTCAGATATCCATCATAACATCAATTATTTATCATATCTCATTTTTGTTCTATAATCAATAATTTTTACAGGTTTTCCGCTCGAAATATTCATTTTTATAACTATTCATGGGTATAGAAGGGTGAATGCTATCATCTCTTTTCTTCTGTACGGACTATTTTTGTGATTTTGCTGTTTTGATCCGTACGTTTCTCCCTTCTGTACGGACGGATCTTGTGATTTTGCTGTTTTGGTCTGTATATTTCTCCCCTCCGTACGGACGGATTCTGTGATTTTGCTGTTTTGATCTGTACGTACAGAAGGGAGAAACGTACGGATCAAAACAGCAAAATCACAGAATCCGTCCG
>JAJQDO010000134.1 GCA_021202175.1 Clostridiales bacterium
CAATACCTTCCCGGTGAGGAATGACAAAATCGCTGTCCAGATTACAGAGCTGGGCCGACAAATTTTGCTCCATATACACCCCGCCCACCGTATTCTTCAACTGATGCTCCAGCCGACGTATCTTCCTTTCATAAACAGACAGAACCACCTGTGTCAAAGAGAAGTCTCTGGACATCAAAGTTAGAAATGCAGAGGAAGGCACCACGAATACCGCACATCTGTCCAGCGTCTCACAATAAAGCAGATCCGTCGCCTCCGGCTGAATCGCATCGTTTAAAAACTGTCCCTTTCCAAAAATGAATATATACCACAGTTATCTATGATTTTAGATGTGAAAAAACATACCGATCTGGAATATACCTTCCGCATGGAATATCAGGGCGAGGTAAAACCGGGACAGTTCTTTGAATTATCGATTCCAAAGTTTGGCGAAGCTCCGATTTCTGTCAGCGGTATCGGCGACGGCTATGTGGAATTCACCATTCGCCGGGTCGGCAAGGTAACCAATGAGATTTTTGAAAATTATGTCGGCGACCGCTTTTTCATGCGCGGGCCGTATGGCAACGGCTTTGATGTCAACCTTTACAAAGGAAAAGAAGTGGTTATCATCGCCGGTGGTACCGGTGTCTCTCCTGTCCGCGGCGTCATCGATTATTTCGCGAAACATACGGATGAAGCGGTAAACACCACGGTCATTGCCGGATTTAAATCTCCAAAGGACGTGCTGTTTCGCGATGATTTTGCTTTCTGGAAAGAACAGATCAACGTCATCCAGACTGTAGACGGCGCGCCGGAAGACTACGAGGGCCCGGTAGGCATGGTAACAAAATATATCCCGGACCTCACCTTTACAGATGTCTCCAACACCGCGTTTATCTGCGTCGGTCCGCCGGTGATGATTCGCTTTACGGTAATGGAGATTCAAAAGCTTGGTGTACCGGAAGAAAATATCTGGGTATCCTATGAACGTAAAATGTGCTGTGGGCTGGGAAAATGTGGTCACTGCCGCATCGGAGACAAGTATGTCTGCGTGGACGGACCGGTATTTTCCTACGTAGAAGCCAAAGAATTGATAGATTAGGAGGGCTGCATTTTGAGTTTAGATGTCAATACCAAAAAATTAAAAAAGAATGCGTTCCGTGTTTCTAAAGTGCGCGGCATCGGCGCAGCCAGAATTCGTGTGCCGGGCGGCCTGCTGCCAGCAGAAGTGCTTGGACAGGTGCAGGAGATCACGGAAGAATACGGAAACGGTTATGTACATATGACGACCCGTCAGAGCTTTGAAATCGAAGGCATCCGTCTGGAAGATATGGCGGCCATCAGCGAAAAACTGCAGCCGATCATCGAGCGCCTGGAGATCAATCAGGAAAATCCGGGGACCGGTTATGAATCCTCCGGAACCAGAAATATCTCTGCCTGCATCGGCAACAATGTCTGTCCATTTGCCAATTACAACACCGCAGCTTTGGCAAAACGAATTGAAAAAAATATTTTCCCGAACGACTATCATTTCAAGGTAGCCTGCACGGGATGCTCCAACGACTGCGCGAAGGTGCGCATGCACGACTTCGGTATCATCGGCATGACCATGCCACAGTATGATCCGACTCGCTGCGTCAGCTGCAAAGCCTGCATCAAGGGTTGTAATTCCCTCTCTGTCGGCGCGCTGTCCATCCAAAATGATAAGATTGTCCGCGACACAAGCAAATGCATCGGCTGCGGCGTCTGTGTGACGAAATGCCCGACCCGTGCCTGGACAAGAAGCAAAAAGAAATATTACAAGCTGACTCTGATGGGAAGAACGGGAAAGAAAAACCCACGACTGGGACAGGATTTCCTCATCTGGACCGATGAAGATTCCATCGTGAAGATTATCCTGAACACATATAAATTCGTGGAAAAATATATCGACCCGAACGCGCCAGGCGGCAAGGAACACATCGGCTATATCATCGACCGCGTGGGCTTTGAAGAATATAAGAAATGGGCGTTAGACGGCGTGGAACTGATGCCGGAAACCGTCATGAAAGACTGCGTGTACTGGGACGGCATCCACTTTAAAGGAATGGAGCAGAGCCTATGAAAAAAATACAATCCGTCTGCAATTATTGTGCCATAGACTGTAATCTCGATTTCTATGTAGAGAACAACCGCATCGTAAAAACCGTACCCACCAAAGGCTATCCGGTCAACGATGGTTTCTCCTGCATAAAAGGTCTCTCCCTGAGCAAGCAGCAGGTGACGGTAAAACCGAATACTCTGCCCAAAATCCGCCAAAAAGACGGCAGCTTCAAACAGGTTCCATGGGATGAGGCGTTTGAGCATGTGGCCAGTGAAATCAAACGAATTCAATCCACCTACGGAAAGGAGGCCATGGCCGGCATCAGTACCGGTCAGCTGACCGTAGAAGAATTTGCCATTTTGGGGCACGTAATGCGTAACTATCTACAGACAGATGTAGACGGCAATACAAGGCTCTGCATGGCAACCGCTGTCGTTGCGCATAAGCAGAGCTATGGATTTGACGCGCCGGGATACACATTGAAAGATTTGGAACTGTCCGACACACTGATTTTTATCGGGGCCAATCCGGTTGTAGCGCACCCCATCGTCTGGGGACGGGTACGCCAGAACCAGGTACCCGGACATAAGATCATCGTTCTTGACCCGAGAAAATCCGAGACGGCCATGAACGCCGACTACTGGTACGGGTTAAACTGGCGCAGCGATCTGCTCCTGCTCTACACGATTGCCAATCTTCTGATTGAAAAAGACTATCTGGATCATGATTTTATCGAAAATCATGCCGAAGGTTTCGAAGACTTTAAAGAGTTTGTAAAAGCTTACACTCTGGAACGCGGCGTAGAAGGAACCGGCCTGTCCGCAGAACAGATTCTGGAACTGACCGAGCTGATTCATAACGGAAAGCGTGTCTCCTTCTGGTGGACCATGGGCGTCAACCAGGGTTACGAAGCCGTGCGCACCGCGCAGGCGATCATCAACCTGGCCATCATGACCGGCAACATCGGAAAACCAGGCACCGGCGCCAATTCCATCACCGGACAGTGCAACGCCATGGGTTCCCGCCTGTTCAGCAACACCGCCAGCTTTTTCGGCGGCGGCGACTTCACGAATCCAGCCAGAAGAGCCCGTATGGCAGAGGTTCTGCAGGTGGATGACGAGATGCTGGCCTAAAAACCGACAAAAACCTATAACAAGATTATCGAAGACATCAATGCCGGTCTGATCAAAGGTCTCTGGATCTTATGCACGAACCCGCGCCACAGCTGGACGAACAACGAGACCTTTGCCAGCGCGGCAAAGAAACTGGAGCTTTTCGTCGTTCAGGACATCAATGAATCTATAGAAAGCGTGGTGGTCTGCACGCTATTCTTCCCGGGCGTTCCCGGTATCAAAAAACAAGGTACCTATATCAATCTGGAGCGAAGACTTTCCGCCATGCGTCCGGTTCTGGAGCGGGAGGAAAATGAACTCTCCGATTACGAAGCGGTACTCGGTGTCGGGAAAGCGCTCGGCATGGGCGATGCCTTGAAAGGCTGGGAGACGCCAAAAGATTGCTTTAAGCTGATGACCGAATGCACGAGAAACATGCCTTGTGATATGACCGGAATCACCTGGGAAGCTCTGGAGAACTCCCACGGCATTCAATGGCCTTATCCGGAAGGACAGGAAGAAAAACTCTCCGCGGAAGAACGGCGGCTCTATGAAGATGGTCATTTCTTTACACCGTCAGGAAGGGTGAAGTTTATGTTTGAAGAAGTTATGGAAAATCCATTGCCGACCACAGAGGAATATCCTTTCATTTTAAATACCGGACGAGGCAGCGTGGGTCAGTGGCATACCCAGAGCCGTACCAGGGAAGTAAAATTCGTGGAAGATGTCTCCTCAAAAAAGGCTTATCTTTATATGAACCCGGAACTGGCTGCCGAGCATGATATTAAAGAGATGGACGAGATTCGCGTCTATTCCGCTAACGGACAGGATGCGGTGTTCCATGTGAAGATCACGGAAAATGTGCGCTACAAAGAACTGTATGCTCCGATTCATTATATGGAATGCAACAAGCTCACCCCATCAATCTATGATAAGTATTCCAAGGAGCCTTCCTACAAGGCGACTCCGATTCGTTTCGAAAAATGTGAATAAATATGAGACATGACATCCATTTGACTTTACAATGCGTGAAAACATCCTGTCGCGATAAAAATGTATTTACATTTTTACGCGGGAGTCTTCACGGTCAAACGAAATCAACATGTTTCATCTATAAAAGTCAGGAGGGCTTATGTATAGAATTAAAATTGACCGGAGCCGCTGTATCGGCTGTCTCACCTGCGTGACAGCCTGCGTGGTCAGTCATGAGACAGAAAGCGGAGACGCGCGAAACCGCGTGACCATCGACAGGGATATCCAACCCTCTCCTATCTTCTGCCGCCATTGTGATCGTCCGGAATGTACCTACACCTGCATGACCGGCGCCATGAAAAAGAATCCGGTGACCGGCTATGTGGAATATGATAAAGAACAATGTGCCAGCTGTTACATGTGCATCATGTCCTGTCCTTATGGCATCCTGAAATATGACAGCATCACCCATCTGGAAATCATGAAAGGCAAAGAATGCGTAACCGTACACCCGGAAGAAAAAGAAGTCATCCTCGCGGATGGCACAACGGTAAGCTACGATAAGCTTCTGATTGCCACCGGTTCCCACACCTTTATCCCACCGGTAAAAAATCTGAAGACGGCCAAAAATGTCGTCGGCTTCCGCAATGTGGACGACATCGAACTATTAAAAGAAGCCGCAAAAACAGCAAAGCATATGGTTGTCGTCGGCGCCGGTCTGGTCGGCCTCGACTGTACATCCGGCCTTCTGGATCTCGGCGTAAAAGTAACCATCGTGGAGATGGACAAATGGATGCTGTGCAAACAGCTTGACGAGAAGGCTGCCAAAACCTATCAGGACGCATTCGCAGCCCGTGGCGTGAAACAGTATTATGGTGTAGGCATGACAGAAGCCGTTCTCGATGAAAATAATGTTGCTGTTGCGGCAAAATTTTCCGATGGAACAGAACTTCCCTGTGATTTCATCGTCGTTACCGCCGGCGTCCGTTCCAACGTCGAATTCCTGGCAGATTCCGGCATCGAAACCAGCCGTTTCGGCCTCATCTATGATGAAACCGGCAAAACTAACATCGACAGCATCTACGGAGCCGGAGACGTTTCCGGCACCGGAACCATCTGGCCGGTTGCCGTAAAGGAAGGCATCGTAGCGGCCAGCAACATGGTCGGCGTGCCAAGAAAGATGACCGATTTCTTTACCAGTAAGTCTACCATGAACTTCATGGGAATCAACAGCATGTCTCTGGGGACCGTCAACAATCTGGATGACAGCTATCAGGTAGAGATTCAGGAAACAGAAAACACCTACAAAAAGATCGTCCATAAGGATGGAAAAATCGTCGGTGCCATCCTGCGGGGCGACCTGGCGTACGGCGGCATATTGCAGCAGCTGATCGCACGACACATTGACATTACCAAAGTAAGGAAACCGATATTTGACATCGACTATTCGGATTTCTTCCATATAAAAGATAACTTTGAATTCTACTACGATACGTAGGGCGAATAATGGAGAGATTAAAAAACATGCCGTTTCCGGTATTGCCAAACTTTGTAGGTGCCTTGACCCTGAGCAACGTTTACTCCGGCATGGGCTATATCTGGGTGCGCCACCTGACCATGTGGGCAGCCACCATCGTCCTGCTGGTTTACCTGGTGAAGATCATCCGCTGGCCAAAGGTATGTATCGGTGAATATAACACCACCGTACCATCCAGCCTTTATGCAGGGTTTTTCATGATGATGATGATTCTGGGCAGCTACTATTATGACTTCATACCGGCACTGGGCAAAGGCATGTGGGCGGTTGCCATCATCCTGCACGCCATCCACATTCTGATCTTCACCTGGCGTAATGTCATCAAAAACAGGAATGTCAACACCTTCGTCCCCAGTTGGTTCGTGACCTACAACGGCATCATGGTCAGCTGCGTCGTGGGCAGTGGCATGGGTGTCAACGGCATTTTGAAATACATCGTATATTATGGCATTATCGTCTATATCGTGATCATCCCGATCATGATCTGGCGCCTGATCACCGTAGAAGTAAAGCCGCCGGTTTACCACACCATGGCAATCGTTCTGGCTCCGTGTTCCCTCTGCGTGGTCAGCGTACTCAACATCCTGGAAAACCCGGCTCCGGCTCTGGTATATTTCCTCTATGCCTGTGTTCTGGTTTCCCTGGCCTTTGACATCATCAAACTGCCCAAATTTTTCTCCTTCTCTTTCGTGCCAGGATTTGCGGGGCTTACCTTCCCCATGGCCATCGGTATCGTAGCCACAAACAAGATGGCTGCTTACCTGACAGGACTTGGCAAAGAAGGACTTGCCGCCATGGCAACCCAGCTTTCCGGCATTCAGGTTTATCTGACCTCCATGCTGGTAGGCTATGTACTCTTAAACTTCCTGATTATGGCACTTAAAATAGAGAGAAAGTAAAGAAAATGTTTTTCGCACCACACTTCCCATATTTCGATATTATGGTATACTATTTATTATATTAATATTTGACACTGATATCATGAATTCTATCTGGCTCAAAAACAGGGAGGGAGTGTATAATATGAGCGAAAAACTATTGACGGCTGTTGAGGCGGCAGAAATATTAAAGGTAAAAAAGAATACAGTGTACGACATGATAAAGCGTGGAGATCTGAAAGCATCCAAGCTCGGCAAACAGCTTCGCATCCGTGAAGAAGACCTGGAGACATATATTCGATACGGAAGTCAAAAAGAAATAGCTTCTGTTTCCCAAGCCAATCCATCGAAACCAGGCCAGGTACCAGCCAGAAGCCGCAGCAACGGCAACATCATCCTCTGCGGACAGGATATGATTCTCGATCTTCTTGCAGACCGCCTGAGTCGACATCCGGAAGGCTGCCCCACCCTTCGTTCCTATAAGGGCAGCTATAACGGTTTGTATGCCCTGTATCTGGGGCAGGTAGATGTAGCGACAGCACATATGTGGCACTACAAAACAGATAGCTATAACCTCCCTTATATCAACAGCATGCTTCCAGGAACCGATGTGGTTGTGATACATTTACTGAAACGAAAGCAGGGGTTTTACGTAAAAAAAGGGAATCCAAAAGACATTTTTACCTTTGATGATCTGAAAAGGAATGATGTCTCCATCGTCAACCGGGAGCCAGGTAGTGGGTCCCGGATTCTGATGGACGAAAAATTACGGCAGCATCATATCCCGACAGCAATGGTCAATGGTTATCACCATGTTTGTAATTCTCATCTGGAAGCAGCCATCTCTGTTGCCACAGGCACAGCGGATGTAGCATTGGGAACAGAAAAGCACAGCTTACAGGTGGAAGAAATCGATTTCATTTTCGTCCAGGAGGAATCCTATGATATGATTATGCGCAAAGAAGATTTCCCCAAAGATAACTATCAGGCATTGCTCAGTATCGTTCGTTCCCCTGTCTACCAGAACGAAGTTCGCGCCCTTGGAGGATATGACGTGACAGATATGGGTAAGATTATTTATCAGGATGAAGGGTAGTAAGTACAACACATTTTCACGACTATTTGTTCTGCTAACTTAAAAGAAGAAAAACAGGAGTAGAATGTAAAATATTTCACCGTTATTTGTAGCATCAACATCTATGATATTACCTGAAAGATAGTAGAATAAAAATTAAGATAATATTTAACCAGAATAATTTTGTTTATGATTCTTTATATTGGATTGCGAGGTACATATGATTGCTGCGGATGGCCTGATCCTGGCAGGAGGAAAAAACAGCCGGATGGGCGGAATATATAAAGGAGAACTCCAATATCAAGAAAACACCTTCGTTGATAACCTGATTCAGGAGTTTCGCAAAGAGACCTCCCACATATGGATATCCTATGGAGACACAGTTCAGAAAGAGTATAAAGGCTGTCAAATCGTGCGGGATATCTACAAAAACTGTGGCCCTCTCGGAGGAATTCACGCCGGACTGACCTGTTGCGAGAACAGTCTTCTGATGGTGGGAGCCTGCGACATGCCTTTTTTAAAAATCGAGTTTTATCAATTTTTAATGGAGAAATGGAAGCAGGATGATCGTTTTAAAGATTTTATGGGCGTTGTTCCAATCTGCGCCGGGCGTGTTCATCCGCTGGCAGCCATCTACAAAAAGGAAGCCTGCACATTTCTGGAAGAGCAGCTGCAACGGAGTAATTACCGGGTCAGAGATACTCTGAACCGAATGAATACCCTTTATGTCGACATCACCGGACAAGAAAAATATGAAACCATGCTCCAAAACGTCAATACCCCACAGGCGTATGAGAAAATAATTCAAGAACAAAAGAATTCGCAAAAAAAGGCCCTGTGTCATCGCCGTCTGTGGACTGAAGAATTCCGGCAAGACCACCTTACTGGAAAAAATCATCCGCCAGCTGACCTCACAAGGCATTAAAGCAGCCGTGATCAAACACGATGGACATGATTTTTCCTGTGACATTCCAGGGACAGACAGCTATCGGCTTCACGAAGCCGGAGCTTACGGAACCGCTGTTTATTCAAAAAAACGCATTTTTTTGCACAAAGAACACATGATAGTTTCCGGAAAAGACACAGAAAAACAACAAGACAACCATAACAACGACCACGACAATCGTAATAACATTGAAAAAGAATTAATATCATTTTTTCCCGAAGCGGATGTGATACTGATAGAAGGATTGAAAAACAGTATCTACCTGAAGATAGAAATTGTTCACAAGGGTATTTCCGACCATCCGATATCAAATCCTGATGGCCGATTTCTTCTGGTAACCGATTACGAAAATGACCGATTTCCAGAGGAAACTGCAAATTTTTCTGAAATCGACCGTATTACAGAAAAAATCATGGAAATCATAACAAAGAATAAGCAGGAGAAGGACTGATTACTGCCCACACATAGCCACGAAACATGGAACGTTAACCAGAGCCACCTGGACTGTCCTTTAAAAACTATCTGCATTGTATCAGAACGAAACCGACAAACAAACGTCCGGTTCACTTTGAACAACAATCTGAATATAAAAACTAGAAAAGGTAAATAAAATTAGGTGAACTATGCAGGATCGATTTGGAAGAGAAATAGATTACATGCGCCTCTCCATCACACAGCGTTGTAACCTTCGATGTAAATATTGAATGCCGGATGGGAGATCCATCGTCTCCCATGAGGAGATGCTTTCTTACGAAGAAATTGAATCTATCTGCCGAGAAGCGGTAAGGGTCGGCATTCGCAAATTTAAGATAACCGGTGGAGAACCGCTGGTTCGCAAGAACTGTCCGGAATTCATTCAACGACTGAAAACGATTCCCGGCGTTTCCCAGGTCACTTTAACGACCAACGGGATTTTACTGGAACGATATGCGAAAGAACTGCGCAAGGCAGGCATAGACGGCATCAATGTCAGCCTTGACACATTGGATCCTGCCATATATCAAAACCTGACAGGAAGAGATGGCCTGACCGATTCTCTCAAGGGTATCGATGCTGCCATTCGAGAGAATATCCCGGTAAAAATCAATACCGTTCTTCTCAAAGGGTACAATGACACCGGTTGGATGGACCTCCTTTCCCTGGCTATCGAGCGGCCCATTGATGTACGATTTATCGAGATGATGCCCATCGGCTATGGCAAAATATATGAGACCGTTTCCAACGAGTGGCTGCTCACGCAGATCAAACATAAATATCCCGGAATCACATCGGACCATGCCGTACATGGCAACGGCCCGGCTGTCTATTATCAGATTCCCGGGTATCAGGGCAGCATAGGATTTATCAGCGCGATTCACGGCAAATTCTGCGACCAATGCAATCGTCTCCGCCTGGCAGCAAAAGGCATGCTGAAGGCCTGTCTCTGCTACGATATCGGCACTGACCTGAGAAGGATACTTCGTGATGATACTCTGTCCACGGAAGAAATGAGCAACGCCATGCGAAAGGCGATTGCCGGTACTATTGACATGAAGCCACAGGCCCACTGCTTCGATGAGCCGGATAAGATTACAGAATTAAATCAGATGATACAGATTGGCGGGTGAAACGAAAAACTGTATCCTTCGGTGCCACCTATTCCGAAGGATACAGTTTGAAACTCATGCAATCTCAATCTTACAATGATGCTTTTTTATCTTTCTGTTCATTTCGCAGCCGAACCGCCTCATAGGCTTCCTCATAAAAGTACTCCTGCGAGTTCAGCTTTTCTTTGCCGAGATTCCGATCTATATACAAACCGTCCGCTGTCAGTTCTTTCCCTTTTTCATCGTCCTTCATCATGGTTTCAAACATACTGACCAGACGTTCTTTGATGTCCGGATCGTATACGGGCGCCGCTACCTCCACACGGCGGATGGTATTTCTGGTCATAAAATCTGCGGACGCGATGTACAACTTCTCCCGGTCTTTCGTTCCGAATCGGTAGATGCGGGAATGCTCCAGCAAGCGCCCCACAATGCTAATCACCCGAATGTTTTCCGTATAACCTTTCACACCCGGAATCAGGCAACAGATACCGCGGACAATCATCTCAATCTCCACTCCGGCCTGAGAGGCCTCAATCATCTTGTCAATAATCGTTTTGTCAGTCAGGGAATTGATTTTTACGCCGATATAAGCCGGTTCTCCGTTTTTGGCATGAGTGATCTCCTCATCCATCATGTCCAGAACCTTGTTCTGCAGACATTTTGGCGCTACAAGCAAACGCTTCGTCTCCTCCATGAATTCTCCCTTCATCAGGTGAGCAAACACTTCCGCCGCTTCCTGTCCGATTTCTTTATCGGCCGTAATCAGCGACAAATCCGTGTACAAACCTGCCGTTTTCTCATTATAGTTGCCTGTGCCAATCTGGGTGATGTAAGAAGGCCCTGCTTCTGTCTTACGCGTGATCAGGCAGAGCTTGGAATGTACTTTATATCCGCTCAATCCATAGAGGACATGACACCCGGCCTCTTCCAGGATTCGGGAATATTCAATGTTATGTTCTCCATCAAATCGAGCACGCAGCTCGACAAGCACGATGACTTCCTTGCCATTTTCCGCGGCCTCCACCATGGCATCCACTATCTGGCTGCGATTTGCCAGGCGATACAGAGTCATCTTTATCGATACGACAGAATCGTCTCTCGCCGCTTCATATAAAAGGTTGGTAAAACTCTTAATGTTCTCATAAGGATAGGACAGCAGAACATCCTTTCTCTCAATCTGTGTCATCGGGCTTTCCCTGTCATCCAATGCCACGGTCATGCGCGGAGAACGTTTCTGATAAAAAAGTTCTTCCTTATTTTCTTTGCGCAGATAAGTCTGCAATCCAGACACGAAGGACAAATCCAGCGGGACATCCGACAGGAAAATGTGTTCTTTATCAATATCCACATTTTTACACAGATAGGTAATCAGATTCTTTTTCAGTTTTCGGGAAATCTCCATACGGACCGGATTCATTCGCTTTCTCTTTTTGATCAGATCTTCCATAGCATCCCTGTATTCCAAATATTCATCGTAATTGGTCTCGGTATCGATATCGGCGTTGCTTGTCACGCGAATCAGCGCCTTTTCCTGAATTACATACTCTGCAAACAATTCTGGCAAGAAATGTAAAATAATCTCTTCCGAGAGCATATAAGTTCCCGGTCTGGTCGGAATCTCGATCAAACGCCGGAACACATTATTACTACAGGGGATGATAGCAATCCGTTTCTTTTTATTCTCGCTTTGCAGCATGGCAAAGGCATAAATGTCCTTATTTTTCAAAAACGGGAATGGCTGCCCTTTTCCCACCACGTAGGCAGAAAGATAAGGGGCGATTTCCGCTTTAAAATATTCGCTCAGCAACGCACCTTCTTCATTTGACAGTTTGTTAAAATTAATCAGACGGATTCCTTTCGGCTCCAGCTCGCCCATAAGCTGCTCGTAGACACGCGATTTCTTTTTGCTCAGTTCCTTTGTTGCATTTAAAATCGCATCCACCTGTTCTTTACTTGTCATATTCGTCTTATTATCGCGAACCACCTCGCCGGACTGCCACTGATCCATCAGCGTACCGACCCGGACCATATAAAACTCATCGAGATTGGATTGATAGATGGAAGCAAAGGTCAGGCGTTCTGCCAATGGCACTCTCGGATTACCTGCCTCATTTAACACTCTCTCATTAAATTTCAGCCAGGAAAGTTCACGATTCATCATACACTGCACCGTGTCAGTGCTATTTTTGCCCTCACTGATTTTTCTGCCCTTTTTCTCGCTTTTTTTCTCCATGACCTTCTCTGTTTTTTTCTTATTATTTTGTATAATAATCATAATTCCCCTTTCTGTCCGGTCACCAGCATTGTTTTATATCCTGTTATCCGACTCTAAAATGCATTTTGCCGCAACGAACGAATCCTATTGATGATTGCGCCAATATCTATCGTTCGAGTCTGGAATATCTACTGTTACAAACACATCTCCGGTACGCCAGCCTCTTTCATTATAGGGAATCCAAAAAAATCCAGCTATCGTGCCAGGGTAAATTTTATGTAAATTCACCGAATATCGTGTCGATTCCCAGCAAATCTTTAGAGCGACTTATATAAATAACGATAAAAACAGGAAGCGCGATGATTTGAGAAATCATTTTGAAATCCGTGCTATCATATTATGATGGAGGTAACCTACTATGCAGTAACGAAATCCATCTATATCAATCTACAGGAAAAAGCGGAGCCGTTTTGCTTTTGGCCAAAATACGATTTTATCGTATTTTGTACTTGACGAGAAAAATGGATTTGGCTAAAATAAGATTATATCGTATATTAGCTGAAAGGAGGACTGCTGATGCATTATATCAAAAGAGATATTGAAAGTAAAATCCTCTCTCTTTCTCAAGAATATGCCTGTATCCTGATTACCGGCCCGCGCCAAGTAGGAAAGACGACGATGCTGCGCCAGCTGATGTCAGCAGATCGAAATTATGTGACGCTGGACGATATGGATGAGCGAAAACTGGCCAAGACGGACTCCGCTCTCTTTTTGCAGTTGCACGATCTGCCGGTGTTCATCGACGAGGTGCAGTATGCGCCCGAGCTCTTCTCCTATATTAAAATCGCCATTGATAATGGAGCCGCGCCAGGGTCTTTCTGGCTGACCGGTTCCCAGGCATTTCGAATGATGGAGCTTGCGCAAGAATCGTTGGCGGGACGGACCGCCCGTCTGCAGATGCCCGGCCTATCCCAGCATGAGATCTACGGTTCTGGTACCAGTGTGCCTTTCTCGGTAGAGCTGGAAGCTTTGAAGGCGAGAAAAGCTACCGGCGCACCAGTCGGTCTGGAGGGCATTTATCAGCGAATCTGGAATGGCTCGCTTCCCGGATACATCAGCGGCAAATTTACTGACCGCAATGTGTTTTACTCCAGCTATCTGCAGACATATATCGACCGGGATGTCAGCGAACTGGTGTCCTTGACAGACAAGTTTCTGTTTCAGGATTTCATCCGCGCCGCGGCCTGCCGGGCCGGACAGATGCTCAATATCCACGACATTGCCAAGGATGTGGGCGTATCGGACGACACGGCAAAACGCTGGCTGCAGGTGTTGGAGAAGTCCGACATCATTTTTTACTTGCGGCCCTATTCCAACAATCTTCTGAAGAGAACTGTGAAAACGCCAAAACTGTATTTCTTTGATACGGGTCTGGTTGCGTATCTGACCCGGTACAGCTCCCCGGAGATTCTGCAGAACGGGGCCATTAACGGCGCAATCCTGGAGAACTATGTGGTATCAGAGATTCTGAAGAGTTATCAGAATAACGCGCAGGATTGCCTGCTCTGGTACTACCGGGACAAGAGCAGCCATGAGATTGATATGGTGATGGAGAGCGACGGCCAGCTCCATCCGCTGGAAATCAAACGGTCCGTCAATCCCGGCAACGAGCTTGCTGGGGCGTTTGCCATACTGGATAAAGGCTCTGTTCATCGCGGAACCGGCGCTGTGCTCTGCATGCGCCCGGAACTGTCCGCTATCAATTCCGAAAACTTTATTGTCCCGATCTGGATGATATAGGGATGAGAGAATATTTGCCAAGCAATCTGCATAATGCGATTTGTGTATGGAGGGACAGGTTCTGGGAGCGTATTTTTATGTTATAGGAAGGAACAACGCTTCCTTCCTATAACATAAAAAAGTACCGCAAAATCTATCGAATGACTTTACAGTACTTTTTCTTAATATCTTATTTTTTCTTCCATTCACGGAAATCTAAAGCAGAAAATCAAGAGAATACCCGGATTCCTCCTCAGAAATCCCTTGTTCCTCCAACAACCAGGTAATCGACTTCATGTAATGATCAGATATCCTTTTACATATGACGTGGGCATCTCCTGTATGGCAAGCCGCCACAAGGTCTTTATGTAACAGATACTGACGGGACGTCACCAGATTTCTGTCCAATTCCTGCCCGTATCCGCTGATGATATTCCCATAAGACAGCTGCTCCCATGCTTTATATAGGCGAGGCAGGTGAACCATTTTTACCAGTTCTCCATGAAGTGCGTCGTCATAGATAAATATATTTTCAAAATGTTCCACATCCAGTTCTTTCATTTTTTCCAGAATATCTTCCATTCGTCCTATCGTCTCTTCCGGGAGCTTGCCATCAAGCAGCTTCACCGCCATCGTCTCGTATCCGGCACGCATGAGATAAATCTCATAGGAATCCGCTACCGTAATCTTTTATCCTCAACCTCCGACATATCTACCTTATTCAACCATACCTGCTTTTTCCATTTGACGGAAAGATAGCCGCACCGGTCCACGGCTGGCTCCAAATTCTTTCGCCAATTCCATCTCTACGATTCGTTCACCCGGCTTTAACTCCTGGTTTAAAATCTTCATCCGTATTGCGTCTGTAACATTTTCCCTTAATGTGCGATATCCTATACTTCCCATGTGTCTTCTCTGTAATCCTCTTTCTATCACCCGATGCATCAATCCATAACCAAGTGGGTTAATAATGATTCGACAAATTTTTCATTTAAATCATAACATATCTATGAGATAGGTTCAAGAAAAACACCGAGCATGGTTGAAAGTCTTTTGATTATAAAGTCATGGATATTGTACGTTGAAGTATGATTTGCATATATACCGAATTCGTCATGACATTACCACACTTACGACCACATTTATTTCATAACCCCTTACAGCAAATATATAATATACTACTCTTTCGACTGATTATATGAATATCATAAATCGTTATCGGAAAATTTGTAAAAAAAATAATTTCTGTTTATTTTATGTTTAAAACCTCCTGTTAAGATAGGTTCATACAAAACAAATCAATCAAAAACATTCTTCAAAAACAAATACAAAACAGGAGGTAACTATCATGAAAAAGAAATTAACCGCATTATTCACAGCGTCCTTATTAACCATAGGCGTCCTGACCGGATGTTCCGGCAACTCCACCACTGGCAATACCGATAGCACTTCCGCTAATGCAGAAAGCCAGACGGTGGCCGAAGCGCAGACCGCTGCCGAGAATACCACCGCAGCACAGGAAACCACCACCGCAGTCGTTGACAGTACCGCTGCAGCAGTCGTTGACAACACGACCGCATCCGCTGATGTCACACAAAACAGTTCCAACGCTTCTCTCATTACCGAAGAAGAAGCTGCTGCCATCGCGCTGGCGAAAGTAAGCGGCGCTACCGAAGATAACCTGTATATGCATCAGGATACGGATGACGGCATCTCCGTTTACGATGGCACTATCATCTATGACGGCATGGAATACGATTTCGAAATCGACGCCCAGACTGGCGCTATCATCGATTGGGAGAGTGAAATAGTTAACACGGCCAACGCTTCTTCAACCAGCGGAAGCCAGATTTCTGAAGCGGAAGCGCGCAATATCGCTCTGGCGAAAGTAGCAGGCGCTACGGAAGATGATATGTACATTTACCTGGATATCGACGATGGCAGAGAAGTATACTCCGGTTACATCATCTACAATGAGATGGAATACGATTTTGAAATCGACGCGCAGAGCGGTACCGTCCTCGACTGGGAGGCAGAATCGATCTATGACTGATAACCGGTGAATTGTATTGCAAATAAGCAGCCATAATTTATAGCCGTGAGAAACCTCATTGAAAGCAAGCAGTGTACTGCTTTAAAAAAAACAGCATCAATATGAAGGAGATGATCTATGTAAGAAAATGAAATCAAACGGAATCCCGAGTACAAACACGGGGCGACATAATTAAAAACTATGTCGCCCCTGCTTTACGTTATCATCACTCACATTATGGTGAGAGCAATGCAAAAATCTA
>JAJQDO010000348.1 GCA_021202175.1 Clostridiales bacterium
GTATGCATTAAGTATAATTTAAAAACATCAAGTATAACTTGTGTGTTCTAAGTATGTTTTGATCAGTATGATAATGATTTATTGAGTATTTAATGAGATTGTATTTGAGTAAATCTAAAATAGTATATGAAAACAGAGAGGATACCATGCGTTTAAGAAATGTCAAGGGTGCAAGAGAATATATTGCACAAAATGAATATATTATTAAGAATGCGGAGGAGCATAAAGGAAATTGGCAGGATTATTTTGGGGATGGTAAACCAATCCAGATAGAAATTGGTATGGGAAAAGGGAAGTTTCTCATGGAAATGGCAAGATTACATCCTGATATTCATTATATTGGAATAGAAAAATTTTCCAGCGTTTTAGTGAGAGCTTTAGAAAAAATGGAAATGGAACCATTGGATAATATACATTTTCTGAGAATGGATGCAGAATATATATCACAGTATTTTGAAAAGGGAGAAGTAGAACAGATTTATTTGAATTTTTCGGATCCATGGCCTAAAGAGAAACACACGAAGAGAAGATTAACATCCAGACAGTTTTTATCTCGTTATAATTCCATTTTACAAGATTATGGAAAAATTATTTTTAAGACGGATAATCGAGGATTGTTCGATTTTTCTCTGGAAGAAGCAAAGGAAGCAGGCTGGACAGTAGATTTATATACTTATGATCTGCATCATAGCGAGTATTTAGAAGGAAATGTAATGACAGAATATGAGGAGAAATTTGTCGCGCAGGGAAATTCTATTTGTGAGATGGTGATTCATCATTAGCAATAATGATTTATCATAGAAATGGTGACAAATTATTAAGGTGAGGGTTTATCATTGTCAGAATTTTTGAGGACAGAAAAGTGAAGGTTTGACGAGCAGAGTTCAGGTATGGCCATATAGTCGTGTTAAATTGGGTCTCAACTATATCATTTTTGAATGTAAGATATGTTCATGAATAATGGTTGAGAACCCAAAATAATTAAAATCTGATCATTTGTATCTTTAATTTAATATAGTAATTCCAGGAGTGAAAAGAGTGTCTCTTTAAACAGTGATATAAAGAAAAAAATATCATCTTAAACAGTAGTATAAAGATTAAAATATAAATATTACAAAATATCAATATATTCCCCGGCCAATGCTTTATTCATGCTGCGTACCGCACAGAATTTGCCACACATGGAACAGGTGTCATCATGCTCTGGGCTGCGATCTGCCCGAATCGCCTTAGCTGTTTCTGGATCAAGGGCACATTCCCATTGCGCCTCCCAATCCAGTTTTTGTCTTGCATCCGCCATTTTATCATCAATGTCTCGTGCGTGAGGAATACCTTTAGCTATATCGGCAGCGTGGGCAGCGATGCGGCTGGCGATGATGCCCTGTTTTACATCTTCTACATTGGGCAGTGCCAGGTGTTCCGCTGGAGTGACGTAACATAGAAAAGCAGCGCCGGACATTGCGGCAATGGCCCCGCCGATAGCCGAAGTTATGTGATCATAACCGGGAGCGATATCTGTGACCAACGGACCCAAAACATAGAATGGCGCGCCCATGCATATGGTTTGCTGTACTTTCATGTTAGCGGCAATCTGATCCATAGGTACGTGGCCAGGTCCTTCTACCATGATTTGAACATCCTTTTCCCAAGCTCGTTTTGTTAACTCACCCAGACGGACCAGTTCTTCAATCTGGCAAACATCCGTAGCATCTGCAAGGCATCCAGGCCGACAAGCATCGCCCAAAGATATCGTCACATCGTATTCACGACAAATATCTAAAATATCATCATAATATTCATAGAATGGATTTTCTTCTCCAGTCATACACATCCAGGCAAAAATCAGACTGCCGCCGCGAGATACAATATTCATTTTTCGTTTATGTTTACGAATCTGGTCTATGGTTTTGCGAGTGATACCACAATGAAGGGTAACAAAATCCACACCATTTTCTGCATGAAGACGAACCACGTCGATGAGGTCTTTTGCAGTCAGAGTAGCCAGATCACGCTGATAGTGGATTACAGCATCATAAACTGGAACCGTTCCGATCATAGCCGGACACTCTCTTGTTAATTTACAGCGAAATGGCTCTGTATTGCCGTGACTTGACAAGTCCATGATAGCCTCGGCTCCCATATTGACTGCCTGCATTACTTTTTCTAATTCGATATCATAATCTTTGCAGTCTCTTGAAACGCCGAGATTGACGTTAATTTTAGTTCGAAGCATAGAGCCAACACCTTCCGGGTTGAGGCAAAGATGGTTTTTGTTAGCCGGAATGACTACTTTTCCTTCGGCTACCAGTTTGCGAAGCTTTTCCGGCTCCATATATTCTTTTTTAGCAACAGTCTCCAATTGTGGAGTGATGATACCCTGACGGGCAGCATCCATTTGAGTGGTGTAATTTTTCATAATTCGCACATCCTTTCATAATATGATGGATGCAGCACAGCATTGGTAAAAAACAGCGAAAAAAAGCTGTGAAAATGCCTCCAACAAATTCACAGCAACTACACTATGATCCATATCCCTACGCTGGCATTATCCAAACAGGTGTAATCAGGGTCGAAACGGGGGTACGTTTCCTCTCAGCCTGCTTCCGCAAGCTCCCCTTTGATTTTATGTTATTATCTTATAACAATATGTGGGATATTGCAAGGGAAAATCAGAATAATAACCATTAGATTTAACATTAGCTTTACAGTTCACGAGATACGTAAACAGTATAGATTTTTTCCATTGTAAGTGCGTCTAATGACGCAAGGGGCAAAATTTGGTACTCTGTTATGAAGTGTATCGGGGCGTAATCTGACAGACGTACCAGGTTCGCCGTGAATAGTAACTACCAGGTTTCATTTTTAACTGACATTTTCCTGAAACTGTGATATGCTATATTTATCACGAACCAAAACCACAGGAATTGAAAGGAGTAACTTTATATGATTAGAAAAGCAAAAGATTGTAACATAGAATATAGAGAGCATATGAGGGATGGAGACGGTACCGTTGAGATTACAAATTTTGCGACGGCGGAAGAACTCAACGATAAAGGACGACTGTTCGCTAAAATAACATTAAAACCGGGCTGTGGAATCGGTTACCATGTACATGAAAAGGACAGTGAGATTTTCTATATTATGAAAGGAACTGCTGAATACAGTGACAACGGAGAAAAGAAAACAGTTACTGCAGGCGACGTTACTGTATGTCCCGCAGGAACCGGACATAGCATCACAAACACGACGGATGAGATAGTAGAACTTATTGCGGTCATCGTTTATGCTTAGTTTCCCGCTTCCTTGTGATTGCGGACGGGAAGGGAATCGAGCTCAACACCTCAAGCCACCGTTATGGCTTAGAGGATTCTCAGCCCTGCACAGAAATTTTGAAACTGTACCGCAATCTGGGCGGCAGGATACTTACCATCGGCAGCGACAGCCATGCACCATCCCATCTGGGGGCTTATATCCGGGAGGACAGCCTGGCATTAAAAGATCTGGAATTTCGATACTTTTGTACTTATGAAAACTTGGAACCAATATTCCATACACTATGATGCTCCGGGTTGACACTTATGGTAAATACGTGGGAAAAGAACGGTGTTATCTCCCAATGGGCATGAAAATAGAGCGGCTGGTTAAAGTCGCTCTTATATAATCACTTTTTTGAGGTGTAGTCGATTGTTTCTTTATTTTTCCTTTTCAAGTATTTTATACAGTATATTATATAAAGTAAGCATCTCCTCACGAGTTAAATTGATACAACTGCCGATGGCTTCCGGTATGCTGACGGCTTTTTCGCGCAGTTGCATACCTGCTTCAGTCAGCGAAACTGTCATATTTCGCTCATCTTTATCGGAACGCTTTCTTATGACCATACCCTTATTCTCCAACTTTTTAAGAAGCGGTGTGAGAGTGCCTGAGTCAAGATACAGACGTTCCCCTAATGCTTTCACATTCATCTGACCGTATTCCCATAGAACCATCATCGTAATGTACTGTGTGTAGGTCAAATCAATTTCATCCAGGTAAGGTTTATATTTCTTTACAATCTCCTTTGCGCTTGCATATAAAGGGAAACATAACTGATTCTCTATTTTCAAAACATCATATTTTCCCATTTTAGAGTCCTCCAGTTGAATTGAATACATATACCATTTTTATTTTCCTTTTTCTTATAACAATTTTTCAATTTCGCTCTCAAGAGCCTTTGGTGTTTTAGTGGGAGCATAACGAGCAACAACGTTTCCGTTCCTGTCCACCAGGAATTTTGTAAAGTTCCATTTGATGTTGCTGCCGGCTATGCCACCTGCCTGTGATTTAAGAAATGTATAGAGTGGTTCTGTGTCTGAACCGTTGACGCATATTTTATGAAACTGCTGGAACGTAACTCCATATTTGACGGTACAGAAACTGGCGATTTCTTCGTCAGTTCCCGGCGCCTGCCCCGCAAACTGATTGCACGGAAAATCAAGAATTTCAAAGCCACGATCTACATATTTTTTATACAAATCCTGTAACCCTTCATATTGAGGAGTAAAGCCACAACCGGTTGCAGTGTTAACAATCAGGAGAACTTTTCCTTTGTAATCTGATAATGTAACGTCTTTTCCGTTTCCATCTTTCACCTTGTAATCATAAATACTCATAACAATCGTCCTTTCAGTTTATTGTAGGCGTATATTACATTGTGTACAATTAAATTGTATACAATTAAAATGTACTTGTCAACGAAAAAGTGCTGAAATCCATGTGATTATTCATTACCCAAAAACAGGCGGGCAAGCCGGTTAAAAAGGTCTGGCTCAAATCGAACCAGACCATTCGTTTTCTTCTCAATGCAGTTCCAAATGAATCATTTTCACTATCTTCATTAAATCGGAGTCAATGTAATCACGGTTCCCTCTTCGTGTGGTTTCATTCCCACTATTGTAGCGTTGATAAGGATATCCGCACGAAGTACATCCTGTTCATCAAAACTGGTAACCTTCACTGCGCAATCCGGTACTTCAAAAAAGGAAAACAAAAAAACACCGTCCCCAATGATCAAGTCATCAAAAACAGTGCTTTCAATGCGCCTTCAGGGGCTCGAACCCTGGACACCCTGATTAAGAGTCAGGTGCTCTACCAACTGAGCTAAAAGCGCGAACGTATATAATTATGCGAAATCTTTAACGCACAATCCATTATATACGAAATACTATAAAAATGCAAGTTTTTTTTCACTTTTCTTACGAATTATTAAGTATTTTTTTAAGTACAATCGCCGGGCCGTCCTCATCATTTGATTTTGTGATGATATTTGCTGCCTGTTTTGCCTCGGGTATGGCATTCTCCACGGTAATGCCCAGGTGCGCGTACTGAATCATAGCAATATCGTTATTACTGTCCCCGATGGCAATCGTATCTTCCTCTGAAATGTCGCAAAGATTGCATAACATGCTGATGCCGCTGTCCTTATTGCACCCCTTTGCAAAGACTTCCATGTTATAGGGACTTGGATAAGTAATCTGGACGTCGTTCATCTGGCCGCAAAATTCTGCCATTTTTTTTGTTTTTGCCGGATCGGTGAAGGCAATATGATATTTATTTACGCCCATGAGTCCTCTTTTTAATAGAAGTCTTGCGGACAAAATAGGGACAGGGGTAGAGAGTATGCTGTCACAAAAATATTGGCCGATGTTTGTCTCATATAAAATGTGTGCTACATTTTTTTCTACGTAGGTGTCTGTATCACTGTATATTTCGACAAAACCTTCAAGTTCATGAACTTTTTCATAGATTTTGAAAGCAGTTTCGGGAGCTATTTTGAGATTGAATAAAATCGTTTCTTCTTCCATGTCTGCTACGATACTGCCATTGCCACAGATGCAGTACCGCATTCCGCATATGCCCTTTGTCAGCATTTTAATGTTTCGAAACGATCTGCCGGAGGTCGGGACTATGATGATGTCGTTTTGACAGGCTTCTTCTATTATGTTTTTTGAGTATTCAGAGATGGTACAATCTGTGCGCAACAAAGTACCATCCATGTCAATTGCTGCTAATTTCATCGTGTTATTCATCCTTTACTATCTCTATTATCTTTATCTCTGTTATCTTTACATCGTTTTCCCTTTTGAGAGTTATTCTTGTCAATTGGATCCGTAATTATAATATACCAATAACAGTGGATACGCGAATCATTCATCAGACCCATTTACATTATTTAGGGTCACTAATTACCCATACCGCATTACTCATTATATAAGAAGAATCCCAAAATGAAAAGACAGATTGCAAATTTTTTTCATATCCACTTGTATTTTTTGTGAAAACTTTTATAATCAAATAATATAGAGGAAAAAAGAAAGAGTCATGATTCAAAAATAATTCGTCAGACATTTAACTTCAAAGGAGTGACCTGAAAAATATGAATAATAATCGTTTTGAATCGAATCAGCGATATTTTACTATTTGCGTCTACACGATCATAGTTGTTGCTGTGTCCTGTGTGATTTTTCGTGTCGTCTTTCACCTTGGTGATACGATAGATTTAATTAAAAATTTTATGTCAAATATAGCCAGCTTTTTGGTGGGTATATTGATTTCTTTTATTGTGAGTCCATTTGTTAATTATATTCATGATAGGATTTTGATAAAGAGGCTGCACATAAAGAATAAAAAAACCACCAAGATTCTGTCTATCTTATTTGCGTATATTATAGTACTGGGATTTATCGGTATCTGTCTGGTGTATGTCATTCCACAGCTGATTGCCAGCATCACGGATCTGTCCGCTAACATTCCAGCGATGTATGTGGCGTTTTCTTCGTGGCTGCGGAATCTGGCATATGACTGGGAGTTTATCAATAATGATATCGTCAATGATGTTATTGATAATTTGTCGCCAAAGATTATGGAATTTTCGACGAATCTGGTGTCCCAGATCATTCCCTGGCTGTATTCCGCGTCTGTCGCTGTGGTGAAGTGGTTTATCACGATTATTATCGCTATTGTGGTTTCTATTTATCTTTTATCAGATAAGAAGATTATCTTCCACACGATAAGACGTATTTTATATGCTATATTTTCGAAGAGCATGGCAGATAAACTCATTGATATCGCGAAAAACTGTAATCAGATTTTTACGGGATATATCATAGCCAAGGCGATTGATTCACTGATCATTGGCATCCTCTGTTGTTTCGTGATGAATCTGTTGAGCCTGCCTTATTCGGTGCTGATCAGTGTGATTGTAGGGATAACAAATATGATACCTTATTTTGGCCCTTATATTGGCGCGATGCCTGGTATTTTTATCCTGGCGGTGATGGACCTCAGATTTGGTTTAATATTTGCTATCATGATTCTTGCCATACAGCAGTTTGATGGTCTGATTCTCGGACCGCGTCTTCTGGGAGATTCCATGGGGCTGCGACCGATTCTCATACTGTTTGCTATTACCTTTGGAGGTGCTTATTTCGGTGTTGCCGGGATGTTTCTTGGCGTTCCGGTCATCGCCGTTGTGCAGTATCTCTGTGATCTGTGGATTGAGCACAGACTGCGGGAAAAAAATATTGTCGTGAAAAAGTTAAAAGAGGATTCACCAAATGATCACAGCAGAAATATTTTTGTCCTCTTAAATAATAGACTGGCGCAGCATAGTCATATGACAAATGATGTTAAAAACGCTGACAAGGTGAATCAGGAAAGCAAAGAAGACGGCAAAACCGATGACAAAAACGCTGACAAGATGAATCAGGAGAGCAAGGAAGACAGCAAAACCGATGACAAAAATACAGATAAGGTGAATCAGGAAAACAAAGAAGATGGCGATTTCGATGAAAAAAACAAGGATTGATTTAAAAATAGGGGTGATGAACGCCCCTATTTTTGATTTAAAATATGACCTATAACAGAAAGGTTTTCTAAAACCCGATTTAAATATCTCCATATTCCTCGATTGCTAAGACTTTTTCGCTGAATATTCCATAGCATTTTGCTCATACCATTCATTATTAATCCTCATTTCCATATTGAACAAACGGGCTTCCGGTGTGCTGTATCATTGATATTCAGAACACCAGATTTTAGTAGTATCCTTTATTGTAATATATGCATTGTATATGGAAAAATGTTACATAGAAAGGTTTCAAAAAGTGCTTTATTTGTTTTTTCTTTTATTATATAGTATAAAGGTATCAACGAAATGGAAATCCGATTAAAAAGAATGGGCTGTCCTTTTCGATGGAATATTCTGACAGGAGATGGAATTAAAACATGGATTATAGTGGGCGACTTAAGGTCGTTACGATAAGATAATGAAAGATGATGAATGAAAAAACGTATAAGAATGACATAATAGATTTATATACAGATTGTAGTGGAGGAAAACATGCGTCTGCTTGTAGTAGAAGATGAACAAGATTTAAATAGGATTATAACGAAGAACCTGGAAGCGGAGGGATATATTGTGGATTCTGGTTTCGACGGGGAAGAGGCCTTGATCTATATGACCACGCTGGAATACGATGCTGTGATTCTTGATGTTATGATTCCAAAGGTCAATGGATTTGAAGTATTAAAAAGAGTACGGGAATTAAAAATAGAGACGCCAATCTTATTTTTGACGGCCCGCGATAATGTGGAAGATATTGTATATGGGCTGAATAACGGTGCCGATGATTATATGGTGAAGCCGTTTTCTTTTGAAGAACTGAATGCGAGGCTGCGGGTTATCGTGCGAAGAAGGCCGGAGGTAAGGGAAAATGTATACACCTGCGGTGATTTGAGTCTTAACAGCAATAACCGTACTGTGATGCGCCAGGGAAAAGAAATCATATTGTCGCCAAAGGAATACGCGATTCTGGAATGTCTGATCCGGAATAAAAATGTCGTCCTGACCAGAGCACAGATTGAGACGAACATATGGGATATGAATTATAATGGGGAATCCAATGTTATCGATGTGTATATCCGGTATCTGCGACGAAAGATTGATGATGATTATGAGACAAAATTAATACATACTGTGCGCAGTGTGGGGTATATGTTAAAATGTGAAGAATGACAAACGAAAGATGTCCCAGTGCCTTATCTGGGAGAAGGGTAGGATATGAGTTAAATGCGAAGAATGACAAATGTATATATCAGAGATTATATTGCCGGTTGTTTTATCGGAATCACTGTGATCACTGCAGTTTTGATGATGGTATTTATCACATATTCATCCAATGCAGCCATAAAATATGACAGAAAGTCCCAGATTCGTTCCGTGAGTAAATATGATAATCTTTATATCAGTGAGAACGATGGCAAGATTGAAGTTTCGGATGATTTTAGTTATGAAGAAAATGGCATTGTGAAGGTGGTATTAGATAAAGAGGGGAATCTTTTATCTGGAGAGTATATTAACGATGAATTGGAAACATTAAAACTGGATCCGAAAACGAGAGCGGAAAAAACCGTCAGAGAAGTGAAATGTGATAATAATAAAGTATACTATGTCTATGACAGATATGTATATGGGACGGATCTGGGTGGAGGTTCGCAAACCATAGCTGTCATCAGAAGCATGGCGGAAAAGAAACAGATATCCAGTGTGTATCGTACATTGAAATATGCTTCTTATATATGCGGTGTCGGGATTATACTGTTGTCTATCCTTCTTTCTTCTGTTTTCGCCAGGCATATTGTCGAGCCGATTAAACAGATATGTGATACGGCAGAAAAGATTGGCATCAATCAGGACCTGTCCAAAAGAATCAGCTATGATGGCCGGTTTAAAGAGATTCAGATTCTTGCGGATGCGAATAACAGGATGCTGGACAGTCTTGAGGAAATGTTCGAACAACAGAAGCAGTTCACTTCCGATGTCACCCATGAATTGCGAACGCCGGTCGCTGTCATCCTGGCACAGTGTGAGTATACAAAAAAGCATATCCATGATCAGGAAGAGTTTGATGAAGCAATCGACCTAATCGAACGTCAGGTCAGAAAAACGAATAGCATCATTATGCGGCTTCTTCAGTTATCCAGGTTGGACCAGGAAAGGATCCCTATTGAGTTCGAATATGTCGATCTGAGAGATATTGTAGAAGAAGTTTGTGAGAATGAAAAGTTAAAAGAGCCTAAAAATGTAGAGCTGCGTCTTCACATGGAAAAAGCCGAGGCGAATATTGATGTCGGCCTGATGATGATAGCCATCAGTAATATTGTCAATAATGCTATCAAGTACAGCGAAGAAAATACGGCTGTGGATATTACCCTTTTTTCTACAGGAGATACAGTGGAACTGGTCGTACAGGATTATGGCTGCGGTATGAATGAGAATGACGTCAAGCATATTTTTGACCGATTTTATCGGGCTGACAAAGCCAGAAACTCGGAAGGGTTCGGCTTGGGCTTATCCCTTGCCACTAAAATCGTGGAATTACATTCCGGAAGAATACTTGCGACAAGTAAAGAAAAGGAAGGTAGTATATTCCGCATTATTCTTCCCGGTTCAATGGGACTTCCGGGGTGATCGGATAAGATAGTTAACACTTATGTCATATTTTTGTAATACAATAGAAAAAAATAAATTTGTACCTTTATTTTAATATAGCTTTAATGTTCCCAGATTAAAATGGAATCATATAAGGATTAAAGGTTTAAAAGTTTAAAAGGTTAGAGATATTTGATCGATAAGATAGACCTGTCAGGCAGATACAAAAGATTTTTGAGCACGAAAAATATATGACAAAAAGATAGTTATCAATTTTCATGACCAAGCTGCCAATTATTGTAGAGGAAGAAATGATAAGAAATCATTGTATTATTAAGAAAGGACTACGTTAATGAAGACGTTATATTTGCACATAGGACTCCCAAAAACAGCGACAACCTCACTTCAGTATTTTTGTGTGGAAAATGAAAAGATTTTTAACGAGAAAGGCTATACCTACCCTGTCTTTGAACGTAAGTTTTATAGAATTAATAAGTATAGGAACGGAGCGTTTCTTGTAGCAAGAATAAAGGGAAAAAATGGTGAGAGAAATACCATTGAAGAAGATAAACTTTATCGTCAGAATATGGATATCATCATTGAAAATTTTCAAAAGTATGACAATGTCATTTTATCGAATGAAGGAATATGGAATGCTGTATTTACCAGAAATGTAAACACTTCACTTTGGGAGAAACTGAAAAAAGAGGCTGCCCAGCACGGATTTAACGTCAAGATTCTTGTTTATTTGAGAAGGCAGGATAGTTATACGGATTCTGGGTGGAATCAGAAAGTGAAGAGTGGAAAAAAGGTTGGTTCTACATGGACGGGAGAATATTTTATAGAAAATGTGAATCAGTTGATTCAGTTGGATTATTATAATACACTAAAAAATATAGAAGATATTTTAGGAAAAGATAATATTATCGTCAGAAGATTTGGCAGACAGTATTTTAAAAATGGTTCGGTTTTTGAAGATTTTGTTGATGCGATCGGTATGAAATACAGCAGTCGTTTTGTGATATCTGAAACAGAAAAAAACCAGAGGCTATATGGAAACGCGATTGAAATAAAAAGGATGGTTAATTGCATTCCTGATTTTACAATGTCAGAAAATCTTTTTTTCAGGAAAATTTGTTTTGAAATGTCCGATAATCATCCGGAATGGAAGAACCAGACTATGTTTTCACCGGAAGAAGCTGCGGCTTTTATGGAGAAATATCGTGATGGCAATCGTGAGATTATGCGGAAGTATTTCGGAAAGGATGAAGACCTGTTTGATATGGATTTTTCCGATAATCATAAATGGGTATATGATCAGGAATCGATGCAAAATAGCATCATAGAATTTATCGGAATATTGGCATCGAAAACAAGAGAGGAAAATAAAATATTGCAGCAGAGACTGGATGATATGGAGAAAAAAGTGAAGGAGCAGGAGACGACGATTGAAAATATGAAACAGAAACCGAAGTCTTCGATAAAGTCATTTTTTTCTTCAATAAGAAAGTAAACATGAGATAAATTTATGAAAGGAGAGAAGCTATATGAGACACAATACGATTCTGTTGATAGAAAAAGATGTGGAATATATAAAAAAGTTTTGCCGATTCTTTGAAAATGACTATACGATTTTGTGTTCATCTGACGGGGACAGGGCAATGGAATTATATGCGGCTTCCAATACAGATATTGATATCGTGATATTGGATAATAATGTTCAGGATCCGAACCATAGCAATCTTCTTGAAGATATACGTTCGTTCAGCGCTGTGCCCATCATTGTTTTTATGGATAATAATGAGTATGAACCACAGATCATGGCTTATCGGATGGGTGCAGATGATTGCGTGTTAAGGGACACTCCTTTTCTTTTGTTGAGATTAAAGATGGAATCTATTTTAAAAATGGTGTACGGAACGGAAAGCTCTCTCAAAGAAGGCATTTTAGAACTGGATCTGGATAAGAGAACATTGAAAGTAGATGAAGAATATGTCGATATCACGATTAAAGAATTTGATCTCCTTTCCTTTTTTATGAGAAATAAATATTCTGTTCAGAGCCGCAATCAGATCATTACTGCCGTCTGGGGCATCAATTATGAGGGAAGCGACAGGGCAGTGGACTCTTTAGTAAAAAAGCTTCGCCTGAAATTAAAGAGTGCTTCTGATTACATTCATACCGCCTATGGTATGGGATATTATTTTGAACCTCCCCTGGGAGATTCCTGATTATTGTGTGAGTATTCCGGGTGCTTCTGTACCGCTTTTGAGCTGCGGTGGAAACTATTGGTCAGCAGGAAGAGGCAGAGTCAAGCGGGATATACAAAGAGATATCTTAAAATGCTATTGTTTATGTGTCATAGACAATAGCATTTTATGATATCCGAAAAGAATTAATCCATGTTTAATTCTTTTCGGCGCTTTTCCAACATATCAGAAAGCTCCTTGATGGTTTCCGGGTCAGTCTCCTCCTCAAGAAGAGAGGTGAATAAGGTAGAGAGCGTTTGAGAAGTCGTCTGTTGGTCCTGTTTTACCTGCAGGATATTCCAGTCTTCCCTTGACATGGTTGGCTCGAAAGTACGGGCATAGTTTTTTGTGGTCTTTTTAAATCCCGCAACCTGAATCATCTCTTTCTTTAACAGTGAATTGATCATGATATGGATGTAGCTGGGCTTCCAGGTACGATCGGAACATAAATTGACAATCTCGGTGGAGGTCAGCGGCTCTTTTTCCTCCCATAAAAGATTTAAAACCTGTTTTTCACTGTCTGTTAATTTAATGATTTTTTTCTTCATATAGTATATCAATCCCTTCAAATTTTAAAACCAGAGAATCTTTATAACAAAGTGCAATACGAAAAACAGATTGCTGTTCACGAGGACCTGATTTCGTATCTGTATAATTTACACATTGTTATAATATAATAATATAATCGTTTTTTCAACCGATTAAACATCAAAATAAATGAAGTATCTGTGAACTTGATATACTAATTTAATATATTAGGAATTTATAATATTTTTTTAAAGTTTATTTTAGGTTTGACTGTAAAACACTTCCACAAGATCGATCGCCTGTTTTGGAGAAGAAGTGATATGGAATATTTCTCCGGAACGTTCTTTAATAAATTTTTTTTCAATGCATGAGTGGATGAATTGAATCAGATTATCATAATAACCTGAAACATTATACAGAACGATAGGCGCCTTTTTTCTTTCTAATTCCGTCAATGTGAGAATCTGGAAAAATTCATCAAAGGTTCCTATGCCGCCTGGAGCGATAATAAAAGCGTCGGCCATTTCTTCCATGACCTCTTTTCTTTCTCCCATGGTTTTTGTGCGTATAAGCTGCGTGCAGTTTTCGTTGATTTTTTCAAAATTATCGATGAATTCGGGCACAACCCCAATGATGGTTCCTCCAAAACGCGTGGCGCCTCTGGCACAGGCTCCCATCACTCCACTGGCACCGCCTCCGTAAACAAGATTGTGATTTCGCAGGGCAATCTCTTCTCCTAATTTTTCCGATTCAGTGATAAAAACAGAATCAATCTTGCTGCTGGCCGCGCCATAAACACATATTGATAATTTATCCATACGTTAAATTCCTCCTTTTTCAAAGACTGGTTTTTCAAAATCTATTATCAGAATATGTAGCGTAAACAGTTATTTCTAACGCTGCAAACCATAAATACGGCAGCATGCAGATGATGTTTGTTTTTGTTCAAAACTATGCAGAAAATAAGGACGCCTTCATATGTTTTGCGCTACTAATATAAGTATCATAACATTTAAAGAAAGGAAAGACAATGAAATAATGCAAGTTTGCCATGCATTTGAGAATGTGTATGATGCATCAATGCATCACAAATATCAAGCGATAATTTCCTAATAAATGCAATTTTTGCTTTGCATGTGATGCATTTGCGCATCACATGCAAAATCTGTTCATGTCGAATAATGAGAGAAAATGCCGTTTTTGAGGATTTAAATGTTGGCATAGAAATTGCTATTTAAAATTAATTTGAGTAAATGAATCCCTTCGATTGCCAGAGGATATTGAGTTACTGATATTTTATTGCAGCTTGGAGTCGATGTAATGTAAAAGAAGCTATGTTCTTTTACTGAAATATAGGAGGTAAGATGTATGAATATTCTTGTTTGTATAAAGCAGGTTCCAGTGGAGGATGATATAAAGGTTAAAGTGGTTATGAATACCATAGATTGCGGGGATGGACTGACGATTATGAATCCTTGTGACGGAAATGCCGTTAAAGCTGCGGTCATAATGAAAGAAAAGAACCCGGAAGCGAGAATCATTGTGGTATGTGTGGGGCCGAATCAGGCGAGAAATGCGGTTAAAGCGTGCTTTGAAAATGTCGCGGATAAAGTATACATGATATCTGATTGCATTCCCGACTGGGATGATACATCAGAATTAAATAACATAGTCAATGATGTGGCAAAAAAATTAGAGAAAAAGGAAGGAAAAATCGATTTGATCTTTTGTGAAGGATTGACGAAATAGTTAAAAAAATAAAAACTGAATTTTACTGTCATTGTTTGGGAAATGTTATTGCCGGATAGAATATGATTTGTTATAATTTTAAGCACTATCCGGCTTTTACTTTTGAAAAAATCCGGGCAACATGGTAAAGGATATCTTTATGGGATACTCATTGCGGAAGGGTTCGAGTAAATGGAAGAGAAAACTACAAAAGAAGAATATGAAGAATATAATGAAGAGATGAGTTCATTTGTGGAGTCGTCTCCCGATGGCTTTATGGTCACAGATAAACATGGTATCATCATTAAGGTAAATGCTTCTTTTGAGAAGGAACTATCTGTGAGGAGAGAAGACGTGATCGGTCGCAATGTAGAAGAATTGGTGATTGAAGATACATTTCCTGCATCGGCAGCATTGGAAGTGATCCGGACCAGGAAATCATCCACAGTGATCATTAATAGAAGCGGCCGAAAGCTCATATCCACTGCAACTCCCGTTTATAATAAATCGGGTGAATGGGTCTCTGTGGTAGCCAATGTGCGTGACATCACAGAATTAAATATTTTGCAGAATAAGCTGGAATACCAGCAGATGGTGGCGGCAGGATACATCAGAGAGCTTTCGTATTTCAATAATCAGAGAGAAGGCTCTATGGTGGCACAGAGCAAAGCGATGCAGAAGATTATGGATATGATCAGGGCACTTTCTCAGGTGGATTCAACGATTTTGATCACGGGGGAGTCAGGAACCGGAAAAGAGGTGATCGTTAATCAGATTTATAAGACCAGTTACAGATATAACAAGCCTTTTATGAAGATTAACTGTGGTGCTATTCCTGTCACATTATTTGAAACGGAACTTTTTGGGTATGAGGACGGTGCTTTTACCGGAGCAAGAAAAAAAGGAAGAGCAGGCTATTTTGAGATGACTAACGGAGGGACACTGTTTCTGGATGAGATCAGTGAGCTTGATATTAACATGCAGGTGAAACTGCTGCGGGTGTTACAGGAAGGAGAAATCACTCGCATTGGAGGTACGAATACTATTCATGTGGATGTTCGTCTGATTGCGGCAACCAATAAAGATCTGGAGCATATGGTCAGGAACGGTCAATTTCGTCAGGATCTTTATTATCGTCTGAATGTTGTGAATATCGAAGTGCCGCCTCTTAGAGAAAGAAAGGATGATATCATTCCACTGACACAGTTCTTTCTTGAAAAATATAATAAAAAATATAAAAAAGATAAAATGATGTCCATGGAACTGGGAAAACAGTTACTGGAATTAGATTGGCCGGGAAATATCCGTGAATTGGAGAATCTGATTGAAAATATGGTAGTTTTGTCTTCCAATACTGTTTTGGGTGTTGAAGATATGCCGGATAAATATAGAAGGAAGTCTGTTGAGACATCAGGCGGAAAGGTTACTGTGGAAGGTATCATGCCGTTAGATAAGGCGATT
>JAJQDO010000160.1 GCA_021202175.1 Clostridiales bacterium
CATTCGATTTTATATGAGCAAGGGAATACCGGAAGAGGAGATCGCGGTTATCTTTCGAACCAACACGCAGCCAAGACTTTTGGCCGGTCGACTGATGGAATACAATATTCCCTTTCAGATGCGGGATGTTCTCCCGAACATTTTTGAACATTGGATCGCGCGAAATATCATTACTTATCTCAGGATGGCTTTGGGAGCACGGGACAGAGCATCTTTTCTGCAGATTATGAATCGGCCGAAACGCTATATTTCCAGAAAGATGGTCTCTGATGCCACGGTGGATTTTCAAAAATTAAAACAGCAGTCATTCGGGAGAAAGTGGCTGTTTGAAAAAATAGATAAGCTGGAAATGGATTTAATCCTGATGAAAAAAATGGAGCCCTATGCGGCGATTCAATATATTCGCAATGGGATCAACTATGAAGATTATCTGACGGAATATGCACAGTTTCGGAAAATGAATCCGGACGATCTGATGGAGATTCTGGATCAGATACAGGAAAGCGCGAAGGAATATCATACGATACAGGAATGGTTTGATTATATAGATGCTTACGGCAAAGAATTGAAAGAGCAGCTGGAGGCCGGTCGGAAGATGGATAATAAAGGGGTGACGCTGACGACCATGCACAGTGCCAAGGGACTGGAATATGAAGTAGTGTTCATTATGGATGTCAACGAAGGCGTCACACCTCATAAAAAGGCTGTGAAGGAAACGGATCTGGAAGAAGAGCGGCATCTGATGTATGTGGCGCTGACCAGGGCGAAAACGTATCTGTTTATATATTCGGTCAAAGAATTGTATCAGAAACAGGCGACGGTTTCCCGGTATGTCAGTGAGATACGATATGACCCGAAGGAGTTTCGGGCAGGGCAGCGGGTCGTTCATAAAAGATATGGAGAAGCCGTGATCGTCAAAGTGAATGAGGAGAAGATATCCCTTCGTTTTGGAAAGAGTCCGAAAGTGCGCACTTTCTCACTTTCGTATCTTTTGGAGCAGAATCTGATCGAAGTAGTTCCGGCCGGTAAAATGTCTCGAACATAACCGTACAGACCGGTAGAAGGGTCGAATGATTTCGAAGACGTCATCTGGCGGTAAAATAAACGGGAAAAACAGAAAAAAACAGACGAAAATAGTT
The DNA here is from genome assembly GCA_021202175.1 of Clostridiales bacterium. Classification (GTDB taxonomy): domain Bacteria; phylum Bacillota; class Clostridia; order Lachnospirales; family Lachnospiraceae; genus Anaerobutyricum. The sequence continues at coordinate 1,140 of JAJQDO010000160.1, forward strand.
CTCCACAGGGGTGGACATTTATGATAGAATAAAACACGGATGAGGAGGATAACATTATGATTTTGGAAATGTTAAAAGTTGTTTTGCTGGGAATTGTGGAAGGAATTACCGAGTGGCTTCCGGTTAGTTCCACCGGACATATGATCTTGCTTGACGAATTCATCAAGCTGAATGTGTCCGATGCTTTTATGGAAATGTTTCTGGTAGTGATCCAGCTGGGAGCGATTCTGGCGGTATGTGTGCTGTATTTTCATAAGCTGAATCCCTGGAGCCCGAGGAAGACCCGCCGGGAGAAGAATGATACCTACAGCCTGTGGGGTAAGGTGATTGTCGGATGTCTGCCGGCAGTCATCATCGGATTGCCGTTTGACGACCAGATCGACGCATTATTTTATAATCCGAAAACAGTAGCTTTCACGTTGATACTTTATGGTATTTTATTTATCCTGGTAGAAAACTATAATCAATTTCGGGATCCGACGATTACATCATTGAATGGACTGACTTATAAGACGGCCATATTGATCGGCTGTTTTCAGGTTCTTGCCCTGATTCCGGGGACGTCTCGCTCTGGGGCGACGATTCTGGGCGCGATCTTGCTGGGAACTTCCCGATACGTGGCGGCGGAATATTCCTTTTTCCTGTCAATTCCGATCATGTTCGGTGCCAGTCTGCTTAAGATCTTAAAATATGGATTTCACTATACCAGTTTTGAATTAATGGTATTGATCGTTGGCATGGCAGTCGCCTTTATCGTATCCATCCTGGCGATCAAGTTCCTGCTTGGTTATGTGAAGAAAAATGATTTCAAGCCATTTGGTGTATACAGGATTATCCTTGGCGCGATTGTGGCCGTGTATTTCCTGTTGCTGAAATAGATTTTTCAGATATATAAGAGAGTTTGACTATAACGCGGTATGGGAAGATTTCGACCAGTCAGATTTACAGATGAGTTCCTTAACAATTTTTAAGGTATCGGGATAAAAAAATGAATCATAACGAGAAACACTTTAATATCACGCAGTGGTGTCAGAAGAGAATCAGGCAGATGACAGACAGGCCAATGCGATGCATTGACGCTACGGCTGGCGCGGGGAAAGATGCTCTGTTTCTCTGTTCCCTTATGGGAGAGGGCGGGAAACTCCTCGCCATGGATATCCAGAAGACAGCTCTGGAAAAGACAGCAAATCGCCTGATAGCAAACGGATATGAACAACAGATCGGCGACAGCTCATTATGGGGATGCTACCGGAAGGATCGGACAGAGGTTCGGCTGGTATTGGATGGTCATGAGTGTATGGACAAGTATGCCTGGAAAGAGACGGCGGATATCATCATGTTTAATCTGGGATATCTGCCCGGCGGAGATCACAGCCTGGCTACGAAAGCGGAGACCACATTGGAGGCTTTGGAGAAAAGCCTGTACATTTTGAAGAAAGGCGGGCTTTTGTCTCTTATGATATACAGCGGAGGAGATTCCGGATTTGAGGAGAGAGATCAGGTATTATCCTGGCTTAAAAGTCTGGATGTTCACCGATATCTGGTTCTGTTAGAGTCGTTTTACAATCGACCGAATCATCCTCCCCTGCCGGTATTTATTAGGAAGATATAATGCGGAGGTGCGTATGAGTATAACAAAAGAGAGGGGGACGATTCTCAGTCAAAAGGAGATCGGTACCGATATTTATGATATGGTCCTGTCCTTTCCTAAGGGAGCCGGGGAGGCGAAGCCGGGACAGTTTCTTGCCATATACAGTGAAGACAGAACGAAGCTGCTGCCAAGGCCTATCAGTATCTGCGCTGTCGATGCGAAGGCGGGAACCCTTCGAGTAGTTTATCGGATCGCGGGAGACGGTACCCGGCTTTTTTCGCGGATGAAAGCTGGCGATACCCTTGAGGTGATGGGGCCTTTGGGCAACGGATTTATGATGAAGCCTGGGAAGGCTGTCATCGTGGGCGGCGGCATCGGCATACCGCCGATGCTGGAACTGACCAGACAGCTTGCCTGTGAGAAGACAGTAGTCCTTGGCTACAGAGATGAGCTGTTTTTAAAAGAAGAATTTGAACAGGTGGCAGATGTGATCGTGGCGACAGAAGACGGTAGCGCCGGGGTCAAAGGAACGGTCATTGATGCCATGGAGGAGACAGGAGTGACGGGGACGGTATTGTATGCCTGTGGCCCGATGCCGATGCTTCGCGCGGTGGCAGAGTACGCGGCAGCGCATGGGATGGAAGCCCAGGTTTCCCTTGAGGAGAGGATGGCCTGTGGTATCGGCGCCTGTCTGGGATGTATCTGCAGATCGAAAGAAAATGATCATCATAAGAATGTGAACAATAAACGCATTTGTAAGGATGTACCGGTATTTGACGCGAAGGAGGTTGTGTTTCCATGAATTTAGAAGTAAGAGTGGCAGGCGTTCCTTTTAAAAATCCGGTGACCACGGCATCCGGTACTTTTGGATCCGGTGCAGAATACGAAGAATTTGTCGATCTGTCCGCATTGGGGGCGGTGACGACCAAGGGGGTTGCCAATGTCCCATGGGAAGGGAATCCTGCTCCGAGAGTCGCGGAGACCTATGGCGGCATGCTCAATGCAGTAGGACTGCAGAATCCGGGAATCGAGCTGTTTTGTCAAAGAGATATCCCTCATTTGAAAGAAAAAAATGCTTCTATCATCGTCAATGTTTGTGGGAAAACGGTGGAAGATTATGTGGAGGTCGTCGAACGGCTGGGAGATGAACCGGTAGATTTGCTGGAGATTAACGTCTCCTGTCCTAATGTAAAGGCAGGTGGTCTGGCTTTCGGCCAGAATCCGGATGCCCTTTATGGCATTACAAAGGCAGTGAAGGCAAAGGCGAAACAGCCAATCGTCATGAAGCTTAGTCCGAATGTGACGGATATCACCGAGATGGCGAAGGCTGCGGAGGCAGGCGGCAGCGATGCCCTTTCTCTTATCAATACGCTTACGGGAATGAAAATAGATATTCATAAAAAACTATTTGTTCTGGCTAATCAGACCGGCGGCCTTTCCGGTCCGGCGATCAAGCCGGTGGCGGTTCGCATGATCTACCAGGTTCATAAAGCATGCCGTCTGCCGATTATCGGCATGGGTGGCGTTATGACGGGAGAGGATGCCGTAGAGCTGATGATGGCAGGAGCCACGATGGTTTCCGTTGGAACGGCGAATTTTCACAATCCCCGCGCGACGATGGACGTTTTGCAGGGTATGAAAGATTATATGGCACAATATCATATCGAGGATGTGAATGAGATCATCGGATGCATCTGAGCCACGATTTATGGTGAATCTGACACTTGCCATCAGGTTGTGTTCTCAAAGTTGATTTTATCTTATATAAAAATTGAAAATCTTTTTAACCTATGCTAAAATGATGTCAATGAGGCAAAGCGGATCTTTTTGTTCACATCATTCAGGTATGGAAAGAACGAGGTGGATGATAAGGTGGGAGGGAAACCTGTATATACATTACGGAGGTCACAAAGATTATGGAACAGTATAAGAAAGAGTTTATTGAATTTATGATTGATTGCAATGTATTGAAATTTGGTGATTTTGTCACGAAGAGCGGAAGACAGACACCTTTTTTTGTGAATACGGGGTTTTACCGCACAGGATCTCAGCTCAAAAAGCTGGGTGAATATTATGCACAGGCGATTTATGAACAGTTTGGCCTGGATTTTGATGTGCTGTTCGGACCGGCTTATAAGGGGATTCCGCTCAGTGTTGCCGCAACCATCGCTCTGTCAGAGAAATATGGGGCGGATATTCGCTATTGCAGCAACCGTAAAGAAGTAAAAGATCATGGAGATAAAGGGATTTTGTTGGGAAGCCCCATTCAGGATGGGGATAAGATCGTGATCATTGAAGATGTCACGACGGCCGGGACATCGATTCAGGAGACGCTTCCGATTTTGAAGGTTCAGGGAGATGTCGATATGGTTGGCCTGGTTGTCTCCGTGGACCGTATGGAGAGAGGACAGGGAGAAAAGAGCGCTCTGCAGGAGATCCGGGAGAAGTATGGATTTCAGACGACGGCCATTGTCACCATGGGAGAAGTGGTGGAACATCTATATAATAAACCTTACAAGGGGCAGATCATTATTGATGATGATCTGAAAGCAGCGATAGATGCTTATTATGAAAAATACGGTGTAAAGTAAGGGGGAATGGTTGATGAATGAAAAAACATTTAAGATGTTGGGGCAGATTGGCTCAGCAGGAATCGCCGCGGGAATTCTCTGCATCATGTCAGGGGTTTGTCTGGGCATTATCATGATCGTGAGCGGCGCCCGTGCACTGTCAGCGAAAAGGGATATTATGATATGATAAGCGAGGACAGGAACTGGTATGGCCGATTTTAGGTCGGATGCCGGTTCCTGTCATTGTGTGATGGAAGGGTATCGACAAATTGAGGCATTTGAACAGAAAAAAAGTAGGTATGCTGAGTTTATTCCTTTTGATTATATATGGATGCGTGGTTCTGTATTTCGTGCTGTTCAGCGACAGTCTGGGGCGCGTGGAAGGGTACAGCACCTATCGGTATAATCTGATACCATTTGTAGAGATTCGCCGTTTTATAAAATATAGAAATTATGTCAGTACCGAAGCATTTTTGTTGAATCTGATCGGGAATCTTGTCGTATTCTTTCCGATGGGGATTTTGATTCCACTGTGGCGAACAAAAAAAACAGGGGGCCTGCGGATCATGGCATATACTTTTTTGTTTTCGCTTTGCATAGAGACATTGCAGCTGGTTACAAAGGTCGGTGTGTTCGACGTGGACGACCTGCTGATGAATACGGCAGGCGGTCTGGCAGGATGGGTCTGTTACTGTGTGGTATTGAAAGTGTATCGTCACTGCTCACGGCTGCATGCGAACGGTAACGGTCGTATCGTCGGCGCCGGAGAAGACAAACAGCAGAAAGGAAAAAAGGCATAGAATGAATACAAGAAGTGTATTGTCATTTTCAGAAAAGAAGGTATCCAGGAATGCGGTCATAACATTTGCCCTGGGGATTATAGAGATCATCGGGTATATTCTTCTGATTCTTTGGTCCATAACAAGCAGGGGGAATGTCAGCGTCATGGGCGGCCTGGCAGGGTGCCTGATTATCGTTGTGGCCTTCTTTGGAACTTTGTGGGGCGTCCTCAGTTATGATGATGTAAAAACGAACCAGCGTTTTAAGATTCCTGGTATCTGTCTGAATCTAATCGCGATTTTTATGGGGATTATACTGGTTATGTTTTGATATATTGTAAACAGCCTATCCGCCCATCTGCAGTCACCACGCAGAAACACGCGAGGTATGGTGTGTTATTGTGCTATTATGAGAAAGGCAGATTATCATATATGGATTACAGAGACATATTAAAAACAGAAAATGAAGCCGTGATGGAACGATATCAGCTGGCTGTGGAACGTATCCGGGAGATTGCTTCCGAAAAAGAGGAACATATTGCGGAATGTTTTAATGATTATTTTCGGAAAACGGCAATTTTTCTTGAAAAGAATCATTCTTTATATGAAGTGATTCAAAACCGTAAGATGGAAGAGTATTCTCTTTTAGAGATTCAGGCGGAAAACCGTCAGTTTTATCTTGATATTCTTCCGGGACATTATGAAGATTCTTACGCGAATCCGGCTTATGCCGTGAAGACTTTGGGCGAAGAATATGGGAGGATTTTAAGTTTTTTGTATACGGAACTGCAGTCACAGCGCGTATTTATTTTTGAACAGAATCTGGAAAAAATGACGATTCTTGATGAACTGTTTATCGAAATATATTGTATGTTTGAGAGTGGTGAGATCAGTTATCGGCAGGTGAAGGATACGATATACTGGTTTCTCTATGATTATGCCGACCTCTGGGTCGGTTGGAGAGTGCGGGAGATGCTGGATCCCGCTCTTGATTTCGCAACTTCCATTGTCATGGAAGCAGACTTGACGAATCCCCGCTATCTGTATGCCTACGGGGAATATATCTCGGAAAATGAGGTGGCGGTGTCAAGGTATCTGAGCAGCCTGCCCCAAAAAGAGATCGACGAGATCGCCTTTACATTTACTGACGGCTACCGGGAAGGGTTTGCCCTGAAAAATGTCGATCTGTCGAAGAAAAAGACGGTCAATATCCGGTATAATCTCGGTTTTGAGCGTGTGATTCGGGCGGCAATCAAACAGTTCAAAGAGATGGGACTGGAAACGGTTCTGTATCGCTATGCGGTAAACACTTTGAATAAAAGACAGAATATAAAAGTCGGATATGTTTCTTCTAATCCGAATGAACAATACGACTATGATCATCGTTTTGATGACGCCCTGTATTTTGACAAAAGGATGCTTGACCGGAAGCTGAGCTGTATGCGAAAGGCCTATGAGCAATATGCGAAAGAGGCGGATGGTTTTGCGGGACCGGCTTGTTTTGAGGTTTTTGGCGAGATACCTTTCGCGCCGGAAAGCAAACCGGAAGTGTATCGGTTGAGCGAGCGCCAGCAAAATCTACTGACCGAGTTTTCAGCAGAGTCTAATGCCCTTGTTAATGAATTTGTCAATCAGGAAGAGAGGAGTTTCACTATCATCGCGTACCCGATGCCATCTATCGGGGAAGATTTTGAGGCTATTTTCGAGGAGATCCGCAAGGTAAATAATCTGGATAAAAATAAATATAAAAAGATTCAGCAGGATATGATTGATGTTTTAAACCGATCTGAGTTTGTCAAAATCATGGGACGCGGCACCAATATGACGAATCTCACGGTAGCCCTGACAGAACTGGAAGATCCGGAAAAACAGACAAAATTTGAAAATTGCCTGGCAGACGTCAATATTCCTGTGGGGGAGGTTTTCACCTCTCCGAAGCTTAAGGGGACGAACGGACTGCTGCATGTGAATGAAGCGTATCTGAACGGTCTTTGCTATAAGAATCTGCGATTGCAGTTCGAGGACGGTATGGTGACAGAATATTCCTGTGGTAATTTTCCGGATGCTGAGGATGGCAGGAAGTTTATCAAGGAGAATCTCCTCTATAATAGAGATACTCTGCCGATGGGTGAGTTTGCCATCGGCACCAACACGACAGCTTATGTGATGGCGGCAAAATATGGAATCATGTCCAAATTGCCGATTCTCATCGCGGAAAAAATGGGGCCTCATATTGCGGTCGGTGATACCTGTTATTCCTATGCGGAGGACGTTCGGGTTTTTAATCCGGACGGAAAAGAGATTATTGCCAAAGATAACGAGTGTTCCATTTTAAGGAAAGAGAATCCGAAAAAGGCATACTTTAATTGCCACACGGATATCACGATTCCGTATGAGTCTCTTGATCGGATTGTGGCGATCAATAAAGACAGAGTAGAGGTGCCGATTATTTTGGATGGCCGATTTGTGCTTGATGGCGCGATTCCCCTGAACGCGCCATTTCAGACTAATGGCACAGAAGAAGAGATGGAAAACGTGACAGAATTTCTTGGTAAATAAATGATGTATGTAATAAAAGAGAAAGAGTCTGGATGTGTGACGGAATTTCTCTAAATAAATGACTCACTAGCACAACATTTTTAATTAACTGGACCATTGGATTATGTGGATACGTCAATTTTAAGTCATTCATAACGTCCAGTTCATTAGCGAATGATGTACCATGATGAATATGGAAGGAGGGCCTATGCTTCTCATAAAAAATGGCAGGGTGATGAATCCCACTGCTTCTATGGATGAAATCACCGATCTGTGGGTGAAGGATGGCCGGATCGCAGGCTTTGGAAAACAGGAAGGTTTTGGAGAGCCGGAACAGACGATCGAAGCCGGCGGCTGCATCGTGGCCCCGGGGCTGGTGGACGTTCATGTTCATTTTCGTGATCCCGGCTTTACTTACAAGGAGGATCTGCGTACCGGAAGCGCGGCAGCGGCAGCAGGAGGTTTTACGACCGTGGTGTGCATGGCTAATACCAGTCCGGTGGTGGATACGCCGGAGGTGCTTCGTGATATCCTCGAGAGGGCGAAAGAATTGCCGATTCATGTAAAACAGGTTTCCACCGTGTCGAAAAGCTTTGAAGGAAAAGAACTGGTGGATGGAGAAGAAATGAAGCGGTGTGGTGCCTGTGGATTTAGTGACGACGGCATTCCTCTGACGAACGCGGCATTTATCAAAGCGGCCATGGAGATGGCTGCCCGACTGGATATGCCCATCAGCCTGCACGAGGAAGAGCCGTCGTTAAATGAAGTGAACGGCATCAATAAAGGCAGAATTAGTGATGCGATGGGTATCGGAGGCGCTCCGGCGATCTCGGAGGATGTTATGGTGGCTAGAGACATTATGCTGGCCCTGGAAACCGGGGCGAAGGTGGATATTCAGCATATTTCTTCCGGAAGGGCTGTAGATCTGGTGCGCTTCGCAAAACGCGCTGGAGCTAAAGTCTATGCGGAAGCCACGCCACATCATTTTACCTTAACAGAGGAAGATGTAGCTGGTTACGGAACGATGTGCAAGATGAATCCCCCGGTGCGTACGGATTGGGACAGAAGTAAGATCATTGAAGGGCTGGCTGATGGGACCATCGACATCATTGCGACAGACCACGCGCCCCATTCTGTACAGGAAAAGGAGAAACCATTTTTGCAGGCGCCCAGTGGAATCATTGGCCTGGAGACCTCTCTTGCCCTGGGAGTGACGAATCTGGTAAAAAGAGGATATATGTCGATGATGGAACTTCTGACGAAGATGACCATCAATCCTGCAAGATTATACCAGTTCGATTGCGGGGATATCTCTGTGGGAAAAACGGCAGATCTAGTCATTTTTGATCCGGATGCGGTCTGTAATGTACAGAGTTTTGCCTCGAAAGCTTGCAACTCCCCATTTTTAGGAGCACAGCTTTACGGGAAGATTCACCGTACGATCTGTGATGGCCGTACGGTTTATATTGGGTAGAATATGACACAGTATATGATATAGTGTTCGAGATGGATTCCACTTAGGGAAACGGGATTTTGGAGGAATGATATGATTCAGAAATTGATTGAAAATATTAAGGAAAAAGACGCTCCGATCGTTGTCGGCTTAGATCCGATGCTGGGTTACGTGCCGGAATATATCGTAAAAGACGCTTACGACGCTTACGGAGAGACCCTGGAAGGCGCGGCGGAAGCTATCTGGCAGTTTAATAAGGGCATCATTGACGCTGTTTATGATCTGATTCCGGCCGTGAAACCACAGGTAGCCATGTATGAACAGTTCGGTATTCCCGGCATGGCGGCGTTCAAACGCACCTGTGATTATGCCAAGAGTAAGGGTCTGGTAATTATTGGTGATATCAAGCGGGGAGATATCGGTTCTACATCGGAGGCCTATGCCGTGGGACATGTCGGCAGAGTGCAGGTCGGAGCTAATTCTTACACACCTTTTACAGAGGATTTTATCACGGTTAATCCTTACCTGGGCTCGGATGGCGTGAAGCCGTTCATCAAGGTTTGTAAAGAAGAGAAAAAAGGAATGTTCATCCTGGTAAAGACGTCCAATCCTTCCAGCGGCGAGTTTCAGGACCAGCTGGTAGACGGAACACCTCTTTACGAGATCGTGGCAAAAAAAGTGGCCGAATGGGGTGAGGAACATATGGGCGATGACTATAGCTATGTGGGTTCCGTTGTGTGATCTATCTATCCGGAAATGGGAGCGGTTTTGAGAAAGCTGATGCCGAAAAACTATATTTTGGTGCCAGGTTATGGCGCTCAGGGCGGTCAGGGGAAAGATCTGGCACCGTTCTTTAATGAGGACGGTTTAGGCGCCATCGTCAATTCCAGCCGTGGCATTATCTGTGCTTACAAAAAGTCGGATGTTTACGGACCGGAGAACTTCGGAGATGCCAGCCGGCAGGCGGTCCTTGACATGAGAGAAGACCTCAAAAACGCATTTGTGAAATAATGAGAACAGCGTTTTTGCTGTGAAGGGAAAGCTGGGGACAGAGTATCTGATGATCGGACAGGCTGCAAAAGGAGAACAAAGTTTTTGCTGTGAAAGAGAAGCTTACGAAAAACATCTGACGAACGAGACAGCTGATACAAAAAGTAGTATAGATTTGGTACGAAAAAATGTTAGAATAATAGAAATAAAAGATAACATTGTATTACAGGAGGATAATAAAATGGCAAAAGTAGGTATTGTAATGGGCAGTGATTCTGATATGCCGATCATGAGCAAGGCTGCGGATATTTTAGAGGAACTGGGCATCGATTTTGAGATGACGATCATCTCCGCGCACAGAGAGCCGGACGAGTTTTTTGCTTATGCGAAATCGGCGGAGGAAAAGGGATTTAAGGTAATCATTGCCGGTGCGGGTAAGGCAGCGCATCTGCCGGGAATGTGTGCGGCGATCTTTCCGATGCCGGTCATCGGTATCCCGATGAAGACGTCAGATCTTGGCGGCGTGGATTCTCTGTATTCTATCGTGCAGATGCCTACAGGTATCCCGGTTGCTACGGTAGCGATCAATGGCGCGGCAAATGCCGGGATTCTGGCGGCAAAGATTCTCGCTACGTCAGATCCGGAATTACTGGAGAGATTAAAAGCTTATTCCGAAAAACTGAAAAACCAGGTCGTGGCGAAGGCGGACAAGCTCGATTCCATTGGATATAAAGAGTATTTAAAACAGATGTAGATTTTTAACTATTCGGCAAAAATATGACAAATATAAATGCCATATTTCTGGCAGAGATACTTAAGTAGAAAAATGAAGACAAAAGGAGTCTGTTATGGATTACAAAAATGCAGGCGTTGACATTGAGGCAGGATATCAATCCGTGGAATTGATGAAAAAATATGTGCAGAAAACCATGCGGCCGGAAGTGTTGACGAATTTGGGAGGGTTTTCCGGCGCATTTTCTCTGAAAAAGTTTATGACGATGGAAAATCCAACGCTTGTTTCGGGTACAGATGGCGTGGGAACGAAACTGAAGCTGGCGTTTCTTCTGGATAAACATGATACGGTGGGGATCGACTGTGTCGCCATGTGTGTCAATGATATCGCCTGTGCAGGAGGAGAACCATTGTTTTTCCTCGATTATATCGCCTGCGGAAAGAATTATCCGGAGAAGATCGCTTCCATCGTGAGCGGAGTGGCAGAAGGCTGCCAACAGTCCGAGGCTGCTTTGATCGGAGGGGAGACGGCAGAAATGCCTGGTTTCTACCCGGTGGATGAATATGACCTTGCCGGGTTTGCTGTCGGAATTGTTGATGAGAAACAGTTGATTACCGGCAAAGATATCAAGGCCGGCGACGTGCTCGTGGGTATCGCCTCTTCTGGTATCCACAGCAATGGATATTCCCTGGTGCGGAAGGTCTTTCCGATGGAAAGGAAAGCGCTGGAGGAGTACAGGGATGAACTGGGCACGACGCTCGGCGAGGCCCTGCTCACGCCGACGAAGATTTATGTGAAGGCATTGAAAGCAGTGAAGGAAGCAGGCGTTACGGTGAAGGGCTGCAGCCATATTACGGGCGGTGGTTTTTATGAGAATATCCCGCGGATGCTTCCCGAAGGCAAGAGGGCGGTCGTGAAAAAAAACAGTTACGAAGTTCCTGCTATTTTCCGCCTCTTGGCAAAGGAAGGCGATATCGCGGAAGAAATGATGTATAATACCTACAACATGGGAATCGGCATGATGCTCGCTTTAGACCCGGTCGATGTGGACAAAACGATCGAGGCTTTGACCGGCGCGGGGGAAACGGCCTATGTTGTCGGCAAGATTGAAGATGGAGAAAAAGGAGTGACCATATGTTAAAGCTCGCGGTACTTGTATCCGGCGGAGGAACGAATCTGCAGGCTATCATGGATTCCATTGCGGACGGACGGATTACCAATGCGCAGATTGCTGTAGTCATCAGTAATAATGCCGGAGCTTATGCTCTGGAGAGGGCGAGGAATTACGGCACGGAGGCGCTCCTGTTATCTCCGAAGGATTTTGATACAAGAGAAGAATTTAATCAGAAGCTATTAGAAACATTAAAAGAACGGGATATCGATCTGGTCGTTCTGGCAGGTTACCTGGTGGTGGTTCCCCCATGTGTGACGAAAGAATATGAGAATCGGATCATTAACATTCATCCGTCTCTGATCCCATCCTTTTGCGGAACGGGCTGTTACGGACTTCACGTCCATGAGAAAGCACTGGAAAAAGGCGTCAAGGTGTCTGGCGCCACCGTTCATTTTGTGGATGAGGGGACGGATACCGGTCCGATCATCCTGCAAAAACCGGTGATGGTGGAACAGGGAGATACGCCGGAGATCCTGCAAAAACGGATCATGCAGGAAGCGGAATGGATTATCTTGCCCAAAGCCATTGACCTGATCGCCAATGGCAAAGTGCATGTGAATGGACGAATTGTTACAATTGATGAGTAAAATCACAGGAAAAGAGAATGAGTAAACAAGATGGAGGAGATATCAATGAAGGTTTTAATCGTAGGCAGCGGCGGAAGAGAGCATGCGATCGCGTGGTCAGTGGCAAAAAGCGACAAGGTTGATAAAATATACTGTGCGCCGGGAAATGCCGGCATCGAGGAGTATGCAGAGTGTGTGGGCATTGGAGCGATGGAGTTTGAGAAGCTGGTCGCTTTTGCCAAGGAGAAGGAGATTGATCTGACGATCATCGGTATGGACGATCCACTGGTAGGCGGTGTGGTTGACGCCTTTGAGGCGGCAGGCCTTCGCGTGTTCGGTCCACGCAAAAACGCGGCTATCATCGAGGGTTCCAAAGCATTTTCCAAGGATCTGATGAAACAGTATCATATTCCAACGGCTGCCTATGAGAACTTTACTTCTCCCGAAGCGGCTCTGAAATATCTGGAAACGGCGAAAATGCCGATCGTCCTTAAGGCTGATGGCCTGGCTTTAGGAAAGGGTGTCCTCATCTGCAATACGCTGGAAGAGGCAAAAACCGGTGTGAAGACCATCATGGAGGATAAGAAGTTTGGTGACGCGGGAAATACTATGGTCATCGAAGAGTTTGTGACAGGCCGTGAGGTTTCCGTGCTGGCGTTTTGTGACGGTAAGACGATCAAATGTATGACGAGCGCTCAGGATCACAAGAGAGCTGGCGACGGCGATACCGGTTTAAATACTGGCGGCATGGGTACTTTTTCTCCGAGTCCGTTCTATACGAAAGAAGTAGAGGATTTTTGTGAAAAATACATCTATCAGCCGACCATGGACGCTATGGCGGCGGAGGGACGTCCTTTTGTGGGCATCCTCTTTACCGGTCTGATGCTGACGGAAGAAGGGCCGAAGGTTCTCGAATATAATGCGAGATTTGGCGACCCGGAAGCACAGGTAGTTCTTCCACGTATGAAGAATGATATCATTGAGGTGATCGAGGCCTGTATCGATGGCCACCTTGACGAGATTGATCTGCAGTTTGAGGACAATGCGGCGGTCTGCGTCGTCCTGGCGTCGGATGGTTATCCGGTTTCCTATGAGAAAGGCTATGTGATTGATGGATTGGAAAACTTTAAGGATCGTGACGGATATTATTGCTTCCATGCGGGTACTAAGCGGACCGAAAAAGGTATCGTGACCAATGGCGGCCGCGTCCTGGGCGTGACGGCTACCGGAACGGATCTTAAAGATGCCAGGAAAAATGCTTATGCGGCAACGGAGTGGGTGAAGTTTGACAATAAATATATGCGTCATGATATCGGAAAGGCCATAGACGAGGCGTAAACGATCATGAGCAGGGAACATTTCATGAAAGGATTGCGGGATGGAATTCCTATTGCATGTGGGTATTTTGCCGTATCCTTTGCCTTTGGCATCCCCGCGGTGGAAAGTGGCTGTACCGTAGGGGAGGCAGTTCTGATATCCTTCACGAACCTGACTTCCGCCGGGCAGTTTGCCGGCCTTACCGTGATCGCGCAGGCGGGAACCCTGCTGGAGGTGGCTGTCACACAACTGGTGATCAATTCCCGGTATATGTTGATGGCTGTCTCCCTGTCACAGAAGGTCGATGAGAAGTTCCGGGGCATATGGAGGTGGATTTTGGGCTATGGCATCACCGATGAGATTTTCGCCACGGCGATACAGAGTGAGGAGCCTGTCAGCAGAAGCTATTTTGGTGGTCTGCTGATTCTGCCGGTGACAGGGTGGTCCGGCGGTACATTCTTCGGAGCTTTTCTTGGCAATATTCTGCCGGAGATTCTGACAGATGCGCTGGGTGTGGCTCTTTATGGCATGTTTATCGCCGTGTTTGTTCCCAAATCTGTGGAGGACCGGCGAGTGCTTGCCGTGGTGATTCTTGCCATAGCAATCAGCCTGCTCCTTTATTATGTACCGGTATTTTCTGGATTATCCGCCGGATTTTCCATCATCCTCTGCGCGGTGGTTGCCTCCGCTGTGGGAGCGGTATTTTTTCCGGTAAAGGAGGAAGCATAAATGGACTTTATGGAATTCCTGCCCTACCTGGTCGTCATGGCGGGTGTCACTTACCTGATTCGTGTCATTCCTCTGGTGCTGGTGAAACATAAGATAAAAAATCAGTTTTTAACTTCATTTTTGTATTATATCCCTTATACTGTCCTGGCGTCGATGACCTTCCCGGCCATCCTCTATGCCACGGGCAGTATGATCTCGGCGGCAGCAGGCCTTGCGGTGGCTGTCGTGCTGGCTTTTCGCAGGAGAAGTCTCATCGTTGTAGCTACGGGCGCCTGCGTGGCGGTGCTTGTAGTGGAAATCATTCTGAAAATCGTTTGAATATTCTAAGAAAAGAGAGGAACTCCGTTTGATACTTCAGAGTTCCTTTTTTTATACATTTCTTTTTATCTGGTGTGCTTTATCATTGATATTCAACAAACAGACAAGCAGATTTACTAATTTTCTACAGTTAACATGTGTATGAAACACGAATAATGATAAATATTATTAATAAAAATCAGATGTTATATATAAATGCTTTTGAGATGACATTATGATAAAACATTTATTTGCTATAATAAAATAATCAAATATTATTATAGCTGTCAATAATACATTCCATATACTGAAAGAATTAGTTAGAATAGATTATGTTTTATAGTTGCGCTCGTTCA
>JAJQDO010000299.1 GCA_021202175.1 Clostridiales bacterium
GTCCGTACGTTTTCACTTCGGGTACGGACTGTTTTAATGATTTTGTTAATTCCGTCTGTTCATGGACTTCCTCCATCCTCTGAATAAAAACTAAAATAACGCATAAATTCTCTATATCCTATTATTCGACAGAATCTACACTGTCATCAGGGATCTCCGCTGTCATCAAGAATCTCTACAAGGATAAATTACTTCTCGGATGTTAACATTCTGCGAAAAAAAGCTATAGAACTCAAACTTCCTGTCCGGCATTCTATAGCTTTTTCAATCCCTGCTCTTTCTTTAAGGCTATTTTGTTACAGATCTTTACAGTTCCTCAAGATGCTTTTTGGAAACTGCTGCTGTGCCAGCCAGAACTGCTGCTGCGGCAATTCCGTAAAGCAGAATGTTGCTCTCGCCTGTTTTTGGCGCTGTGGTAGTTTTCGTCGTTGTAGTCGTGGTATCACTGCTTCCGGTCGGACTAACAGCCGCCATCGTACAAACTGACATGCCTACTACCATAATCATTACGCACAGTAGAGCCATAATTCTCTTTTTCATGCTGTCTTCCTCCTTGTTCATTCTTTATTATAAAAAACATCCAGAATCAGCTCATAAAGGGCTTCTTCATCAGGATAAAACTCTGCATATGTCTCACCCATCACAATCTCTCCGGAAACAGGATAGATATCTCCTTCGGAAAATCCGTTTCCCAGAGCCAATGATGCCAGATATGTCACCTCAGAAGTTCCAATATCTGTGACCATATAATCGGATACTATCTGATATAAGCTGAACGGAAAACTGATATCTGATTTTGTTTCTTCCAAAGTCTTATTCATGAATGCGAGCAGATACTGTCTCTGCCTTGCCATACGCGCATTATTGGAATCGAGCACTTCCGTATCTCTGGTCCTGACATAAGTTTCAGCCTGCTGGCCGGTCAAAGTCACTGTAGCGCCTTCTTCCAGAGCCGGGTCGGAGGATGTCAGATCCTCCAGGACAGTCACTGTCACACCGCCGACTGAATCATTCAGAACGCTAATCCCTTCGTACTCAAGTGCCGCATACGCGTGTACAGGCATGCCATACAGCAAACGGGATACCGAACGGGAAACATTGAGACAGCTCCCTTCCTGCCCGTCTCCGTAAGCATACGCGAGACAAATCTGCATGTTTTCCGTCCCGAGATACTGGTTATACACATTATATTTATCGACGTCGATCATGGTGTCTCTGGAAATATTGATCAGAGACATTTCTCCGGTTTCCTGATCCAGGACCACCAGAAAAAGCACATCCGCCTGTCCATTCTCTCCGATCGTGTCATCGCCAGTTTCTTCAATGGACGTGTCAATCCCCATGCAGAGAATATTTATAACGTTTTCATTATAGCAGTATTTTTCACCATTGTAAATAACAACTTTCCCGTCGTCATCGATGTCTGCCCCATCAGGGCCGGAAACTTCTTCTTCCACTTCCGCGATGGAAAGGGATTTCTTACCCTGATATCGCAGATAGAAGAGGGCGCCTACGGCAATCACAACCAGTAAAAGCAGAATACACAATATCGTAATCAGCACACGGAATGGCCGGATTTTTGCCTTTTTCTTTTTTTTATGCTTCCTGTTTTTTTCCCGGATCTTCTGTTAGAATAGAAATCCTCTGACGCATTGTTCTCCTGATCGGACCGAAGCTCTTCCAGTTCCTGCTTGAGCTGCTGATTTAGCATATCCACATTATCTTCGTTATTATTATTTTCTTTACTCATCACTTTCATCCTTTATCAAAACAGCCTGAACCAGATAGCGAGCATCCGAATCTCCACCTATACAGGTTGATAAAGTAATTATGGTGTCTTCCGTGGTCACAGTGACATCATCGCGAATATTCTTATCCATGGATCTTACATTTAAAATGTCTTCCAGATACTGCGCATATACTTCCTCATCACTGAAATCAAAGGAATTCAGTATATGGCGGTTATCGTAAGAATATGACGCGAAAACTTCATAAACCAGCACATGTTCCGGTGTATAGATATACACATAAGGATGTTCATCAAAAAATGTAGCGTCTTCAAAATAATGAAGATTCTGAAACATGGAACCATTTCTCATGTTATGTCCGTAGATCACCGTATTGGGGTCCGTAAAATCTTTGCTATTTGCTTCTTCTGTATAAATGCAGCCGGCGAATCTGGATTCCTGGTACATATCATGGGAGAGATAATAGGCATCGTCTCCCTCCCGCTGCGCGATGGGATAATCGATCGATGTATCGGAAATGCGTATCCAGGCATAGATATCTGTGTTGATGTCCGCCAGCAAATCAAAGTCTATGGGGTTTTCCAGATCCAGGAATACGCCATCGGGAAGTTCTGCCGCTTCTCCTTCCGTCTCTCCGTCAAACTCTGTCGTGCTTTCGTCCACGTCTTCCTGAAGCTGCTCATAGGCCTTCTGTTCCCGGTAATCCTGGTAAAGGTACCAGGCGACAAACCCCAGGCAACAGATGCAGCCGACCAGGGAAATGACCAGCACCGTCCTCCACAAAAGCTTCTTATTATTTTTCATTTGAATCAATCCCCTCTTCCCTACATGTGTATATCATATCGCTAAGACGTGCCATGTAACCCTTGCTTACAGCGAAATACCTCGTTAGCATCCTGTTCAACCCGAAAAATCATCATGGTCTCCCGCTCTGCCGTTATCCGTTCGCATTTTTCCTTGATTTTCTCCTCAAAAAAAGTATCCTGGCATAGAGACGAAGCAATGGCATGCGCAAGGGGATAATCCTGATCCACACCTTCTCAAAAAATTCCCACCAGAAATCTCCCGGGGCCAGCCGTTTTCCCTTGCGGGTCACATAGGTAATGAGGCCGAATATCTGACCTCTCTGAATCGGCCCCTCGATTACTGTCTGCGCATCGCCCACTATGTAGTAGCCATCTGGCTTTACCCGACAGATGCGGTGGCAGACAAACTGCCCGTTGGCGCGCTGGTAAAAGACGAAGTCGCCCCGACGCAGCTCGCGATCCGGCTTTTTAAAAGAAATGCTGTCTCTCTGATCTATAATAAACGGACTCATGCTGTTCCCGGCTACCGTCATGCTGACTTCATAGCCCTGTTCTGTCAGCTCCCGGAGCATAGAAACGTATTCTGTCGTATCAACGGTCTTTGTAGCAGTTTTTTCCAATGCGGCTCCAATTCCTTTCCTTCAAGTGTTTTGGCGAACCCCGGCACAACAAGTGTCAGATTCGCCTTGAGCAATCATTTCAAATATTCTGTTATATCAGTTACTCAGTTGTAACCCGGTCTTCGCGGAAAAAGTGAGTTTTCAAAACATCTTCCACATCATTCAAGTCGTCTCTGACCAGCAGATTTCCCGGATCACCGATGGTTTCCTGAATACTTTTTTTAATCTGTTCTGACGCGCATATGATTCCGGTATAGGTTTTCATGACTGCGATTTCATGCTTATCGTTTTCGTACACTCCACAGGGATGATCGTCGCTCTGATAAGCTGTATGAACCCATCCATAACGGACAGACGCTCTGAGATAGAAGTACTGTTTCATCAGCCGTCCTTCCTTCATACAGAAAATAATATCAAATGTTCCCGGAGCCGTCTGTCTGTCAAACCATCTGGTATGAATCTTTTTATGGACTTTATAAATGCATCTCTTCAGGAGATTTCCGTCAGAATACATCGCTGATTTTGCGGTGATGTATTTATCCGAACATCCTGTCGAATCCACGTTGCTATTCTCATTTGGATATTCTGCCAGACCCGCGGTGATACTCTCATCCAAACGATAGGCTGGTCTGGCGGTAATGTATTTTACATCTTCCGGATAGAAATCATAAAACCCTGCCTGATAGTCTTCTGTCATGATCGTAATCTCATATCTGGTGTGCCAGCATTTGACGAGATCCTGCATTAACTTTTCGACTTCGCCTCCAGTCAGAAGGTCATTGATCATTAAAATGCGCTGCATGGGTATGTCCTCTTGTACACTAACTCCCTGTCAGGCCTCGTTGGTCAGCGTCACACTATCTTCTATCTTTTCTCGTCGTCTATTAGTTTTTCGCAGTCCATTAGAGGCCACACACGTAATGGACTGCAAACAACCAACAGTGGTCGTTTTTTCGCTCTAATTCCCCGGCTGGCAAACCGAGGAACAAGAGCAATCTATCTATGAAGGTTTATGAAAGGCATTTTTATTTTCCTATCGCTTTGCTTAAGCCCTATGCTCAAACCAGCTTCCGCCGTCTGAGCAGGAGCAATGCGGCGCCGCTTCAGACTGCGACCTTCTCCACTTCCGCCTCAACGTCCCAGATAAACCCGATCACGTCGAGCCGCCGAATCTGATTCTCAGTCAGATTCCCTTCCCGCCGAAGCTGCCGTTGCCGCGAAATCCACGAACCCAGGCCGAAGCCCTGGTCACTCTTGTATCTTCGGGGGATGTTCAGATTCCCGTGTTCCTCATAATAACCAGCCGCCTGGCGGTACGCGTTCTCCCACGCCTGCTCTTTCTTGGTCCACAGCGGCACGTCCCGGAGTTTCTGCTCCTGCTCCGGCGTCAGCTTCCCGGCCTCTAATGCCTTGCGCTGGACCGCCAGCCATTTCCCGAGCCAGATGCCGTCCACGATGGTATCCTGAGAAATGTGCGTGGTATTGTTTTCTTTCATATATTGTTTCGCCAAGGCGACACGGGATCCCCATGTGTCTCTGCCCTTCGCACCTTTGTCCAACTCCTGATCAGCGTGGATGCCGATTGCCGCGAGCTTCGCGGCCCGCTCTTCCGTCATCCGGCCGGCGCGCAGCTCCATCCGCTGGCGAACGACCCAGCTGCCGACCTTCAGGCCGTCGGCCTCGTAGCCTTTCGGCATATCGAGGCGGCCCTGTTCTCCGCCATGTTCCTGATAATACCGCTGTGCCGCCTGGTAATAACGGTCCCACAGCCGGATGTTGCGGTCAGTCCAGACCATACCGATGGCATCCAGACGCCGGATCTGTTCCTCCGTCGGCGGGGTGCCCGGACGCTTCCCGGCCCGCACCGCCCGCTGGCGGGTAATCCAACTGCCAAGCCGGATGCCGTCCTCCGTCACATAGCGGCTCGGGACGTCCAGATCCCCGTGTTCCATATAATATCCTTCCGCTGCCCGGAAGGTCTTCTCCCAGTAATAATCATCCTTATCCCAGACCATGCCGAGATCGTCAAGTGCCTTCACACGCTCCGGGGTCAGATAAGCCGGATGCACGCCCGTGCTCTTCCATTTACGCAGGGTCCGCAGCCACTCGCCCAGCGGCACGCCGTCTTTTGTCACATAATCGACCGGCACATCCAATACTGTGCCCTCATGAGCTGTATCTTGAACTGTATCATAATCTGCATTTATATCATGATCTGCACCATAATCTGCATCCGTATCATGATCTGCACCATAATCTGCATCTATATCATGATCTGCGCCAAAATCTGCATCCGTATCATAATCTGCGCCATGTTCCTCATCCTGCCCTGCACGCTGCTCCTCACAGTAGGCCCTTGCGGCCTCATAGTTTCTCGCCCAGGACAGTTCCGACCGGCTCTCCCAGACCATACCGATGGCATCCAAGCGCCGAATCTGCTCCTCCGACAGTCTCCCGTTCATTGACCCGGAGCGGACGGCTCGTTGGTTGGAAACCCATCCGCCGAGGGAATAGCCATCCGCCGTCACATACCGGCGGGGGACAGCCAGGTTCCCGTTCTCTTTATAGTAAGCTGCCGCCTTCTCATACATCAGGTCCCAGGAGGCGGACAGCACGTCATTCAGTTTGTCAAAAAGCTCCAGGCAGTCACGCACCTCGTCGATGACGTGGAAATGCTCGTTGACGATCTCCTCTCCTTCCCCGAGGTCTCGATAATAGGCAGTGGCGATGGCCATCTCCTCCTCGATGGCTCCGATGGAGTAGAGATTCTCAATGTTTAAGACGATGTCGAAAATGACAGCGTCCTTCTTCTTACTTGCCGATAACGCCCGGCCGATCTGCTGCTTGTAGATCGTCGGCGACACCGTCGGCCGCAGCAGGATGACCTCGCTGATATCCTCCACATGGACACCCTGGTTTAAGGCATCAATGCAGTAGAGCAACCGCAGATGGCTGTCGTCGTCATCGGCCTTAAAATCCGCGAATGCCTGGCTCGTGGACGGATCGGCGGAATAGAGAGAGTACACATGAGGATGTGCATCTACCTTCGCGAACCATTCCAGATGACCCATCATCTCGTCCATATGCTCCTTGTTAGCACAAAACACGATATATTTCCCCGTGCGGTCCGTCATATGTTTATCAAAGATCATGTCCAGACCGTCGGCCTTCTCCAAAGCCCGTTGCAACGCTTCGAGAATCTTTTCTCCTTCATCACGTACAACCCGGCTTCTCTCGTTTCTTAACCGCGCTTCATATCTTTACAGATCATTTTCATATTTAAAAATAGAAAGAACATAACGCGGCGGATTAAGGATGCCCCGCACGACGGCCTCACCCAGGGTAATCTCCGAAGCGATATTGCCATCAAACAGTTCCTTCGCCATATCCCGCTGGTTATCGAGGTAACGAATATTGGTAGCCGACAAACCCAAAACAGGAGCCTTCGGATAAGCGCGAAGCAATGCCTGCACCCCCTGGCCCCACATCTCAGCGCCGCAACAGTGGAACTCATCGAGGATGATGTAAGCTGGGTGGAGGCTCTCAATCTCCTCGCCATCCATGCGCATCAGCTTAGCATAGGTGAGGAAGACGATGTTCTCCGGCAGCTCGCCGCCAGTCACCTGTGACAGGTTCTCCAATTGGGTATCGAAGATATACCGTGACGGGGAGAGCCACAGGATCTGTTCATCCGGATGGTCAGCGCAGAGCTAAAAGCCGATAAAGGACTTTCCGGACCCCGTCGGATGGACGATGGCCGCCTTCCCGGTACGCTCCAACATCTCTGTCGCGGACAAGTATGCAATTTTATTGTGGACAAACAGATCAATCTTCAACATTTTCACCTCCTCACAGCCTAAATCTCTCTGAATATATATACTGTAAATGTTCGAAAATGTTTGCCTTACTTAATCAAAGACAAAACAGAAACCTTATCACATCTATCCAACATCGATTGTAAGAAAACACATCACGAAGTCCAGTAATCTGGCTCATCCTGCTGAAGCTGTAAAACCAGGCATATTGATTATGAGCAGAATGAAGAAGTTTTGGCTATTACTCTTAAGCACATGTCCTAAATAATACAAAAACAGCAGGACAAGCCACATCACTGGAAGGAAGTCATCAGATTCATGCCATATCTGATCGGATATCACTTCTCAAAAGCCCTGCAAATGAACTTTTGGGATGATTCGTATTTTGATCAGAGCAGAAATGAAAATGATCTTTTGACATCCTAATCAATTTTTATTTTCGTATAGAAGTATTTTTCCAATTCACCATTTTTGACTTTATATTTTCTAAAACCACATTCTCCTTATCTGATTTTTCTCCGAGATTACTAACCTCTTTCCTTTATTTTAGAAGACTTACATTTTCTGGAATCACCGTCAGCGTAACACTATCAAATGCCTTTTCCATATCATCCGCTGTGTAAATGCTATCATCCCTCAGATAACGGATAATCACACAATCGCAAAACAACAGTGTGCCAATCATGGCGCCAATCAGCGTGTAGATCATATAGTTTGGTCCTGTCTTCTCCTCAGCAGGTTTTGCATACTGCGCGATATTATCCGTACTCATCCCGGAAAGATGACCGGTCGCTGCAACAGCCACCTGGTTAGCAATGTCCATGGCTTCTTCCCGATCAGTACTTATCACCGTAATATTCAAAATGCGAGTATTCTCTGGATTCTCAACGGCAATCATATTGCGCAGCGCATCAATACTTATATCCAGCTGCAACGCATCCTGGACCTCCTCCAGAATCTGGTCGCCGCAAATCATTTCCTCGTAATCTTTCGCCAGAATCTCCCCCATGTCCAGACCTGTCTGATCCGGTACCGAATCATCCATAGATGACACCACATACAGCATGGCGGTGGACTGATACGTCGGCGGCACACAGAAAAACGCGAAGGCATTGAACACCACTGCGCCTGCCATCAGACATAAGACTATATAATGTTTCTTATCCAATAATCTATACAATAGGTTCATAGGCCCAATCCCTATCCCTTCATCCTTCCCGTCCGTATCTCTACAGCAGCCGGATAAGCGGATTTTTGTGGCCGGATACCCGGAGTTCGCGAATGGAAAGTCCTCTGCGCAGTCTCCAGATTACGAAATTTTGGCCTGGACAAGTCTCTTTTTGCACACCCGCCCGACACCCGGTTTTACAGCTGGAGAACTCTGAAAAACGGGATAAATCCAGCGTATTCCTGCTGGCCGGGGTGGAACAAAAAGTAAACTTTTTCGACCACCCCGAACTTGAGTCAAAATCCATCCAAACTCTTCCAGCAGTGGAAAAAAAACGAATAATACGGTTAACGCGATAATTTCTACAGATATATATTGACATCAAAAACTGTCAATCTGAACATCTTAAATCATATAAGTTGCACAAAATATGCAAGATTACATGTGCATGTATTATCAAAAATGTCAAATCCACATACACTTCAATCTATAACTCTGAATTCTTTTTAAGTTTACACTATTTCGTTTTGAAAATCAATAACCCTGGTCGAAAAAGTTTACCTTTTCGTCCACATTATTTTTGTATTTTTTTCACAAACACGGCGCTGCATAAGCCATCATCTCTCCTTTATTCTGTACATTTCGGCATTCCTTACCGGAAAAAAAGTTCTCAAACACGCTGTATATCTTATTACATTTCCTGTTCCACCCAGCGACAGAAGGTCGAATGAGAGATGCTCAACCGCTCCGCTGCCTTTCTCGCGCTAATCCGGCCGGACAGATACTCATCTTTCAGGACATAGAATTCCGGCGGCCGCACCTTAGGCGGGCGCCCAAAGCACACGCCCCGTGCCCGGGCCGCCGCGATGCCCTCCTTCTGACGTTCATGAATCTTATCCCGCTCGATATGCGCGAAGCCGCTCTGCATATCCAGCAGGATGGCATTCAACATCTTGGACATGACATCGGCGATGTCGGTGGTTGATTTCAGATATGGCGTGTCCAGCACAACAATCTCCACACCCAGTTTCCTGGTGATCATACCCCATTCATCAATCATCTCATCAAAATTCCTTCCCAACCGATCTACACTTTTGATGACCAGCGTATCCTCCGCTTCAATCGTACAGAGCATCTTCTGGTAAGCCGGACGGTTAAAATCCTTCCCGGAGAAACCATGGTCAGAAAAAATATTTCCCTTCGGAACACCATATTCAACCAGCGCAATCAGCTGCCGGTCGAGGTTCTGGTCCTGAGTACTGACTCTTACATATCCATATATAGTTCTCATAAAAATGTCCTCCTTGATGTAAAATAGTGAAAATCCATTGTACTCCTTAAATCATGTTCTTATCAATAAAAAAAATCATTAAGCAATAATAAAAGTAAAGTGTTATTTATTCTGCAGGTGGATTCTTTTATTTTTTGCACTATGATAATAATATTAAGAAGTGACAAAAAGTGGATACCGAAAGAACGATTTCTATTCAGGATATCCACTGATCAAAAGAGACATATATTATTGTAGCCAGATGATTTCGTCACAATACGGGACAGAATTTACAAATTCACATGCGGTATTTCTGGTAAGATATCAGTATAAATAAACAGGGACCCGGTGCCAAGTGGCTCCTGGTCCTCTTACTTTATATCTGCTTTTTCTGCAAAACAAGATAAAAACGAATTGTCTCTATAATATTTCAGAAAATTTCAGGAAAATACATATATTTCATAAACAGCTCTTGAAAACCAGGATTCTCCGCTAACGTGATTTCCCTGACAAACGAGGCTATATGGATAAAACGTTCACTCAAAGTCGGATCTTTCGCATACATCACTGCTCCCTCTAAGGAGCTATTTCCCACAGCAATGACTTTATCCGCCAATTCCATAGGCAACAGTCCGATTCCCACAGCTTTTCGCACATTTACTTTTTGCCCAAACTCTCCTGCAAGGTATACATGGCTGATCTGTTCGTAATTCGCACCATATTCTCGAATCAGCACTTCAATTCCGGCACGGATGGCCGATTTGGCCAGCTGAAACTCCCGGATATCTTTAATGGTAAATGTAATGGACGGAGCCAAAGCATAGCCATTTTCAAAAATATCCTCTCCTGGAAAACCTGTCTCATCCATATAGCCTTCTTTCCGCAGTTCATAGATGATTTCCAGAACGCCGCTGCCACACAAACCTATGGCTTCTTTATCGCCTATGGTTTCTATCACTGGTTCCCCGTTCTGTATCTCCACAGAGGAAATCGCGCCCTCAACTCCGGCCACACCACAGCTGATATTTCCTCCTTCAAACGCCGGTCCTGCAGCGGTAGATGTGCATAACATCCTGTCCCGGTTCCCGATCACCATCTCACCGTTCGTTCCCAGATCTACAAGAAGATTCACCTTTTCCGTGGTATCCATTCCGCAAGCCACAATTCCACTGACGATATCCGCGCCGACAAAGGTGCTGATGCCCGGCAAAATCGTCATATTATTTATCTTTACGTTCTTCATCGTCATATTTTTCGTCGCCATATTTTTCGTCGCTTTATTTTTCATCGCCATACCTTTATAAGTATGCAAAGAAATATCTACCGGAGTATAAGGCGCTACGCCAAGACTTTTACAGGAATAGCCCTGAAGAAGATGTTCCATCGTCGTGTTACCGGCTATCACGAAAGGAATCTCCTCATTCAACTCATGAGGCATATACCGTTGTTCTAACAATTGAGGAGCTAATTGAAAACCCTCTTCCCCTGCCCCTGGGACTTGAAGATGCATGAGAAGCTGATGAATATCCTCTTCAATACACCGTTTCAGCTGTTCTCCCTTCCCCTGATTAGAAGCTTCCATACGGCTCACGACATCGGCACCAAAAACACGCTGATGATTTACTGAAGTCACCGTCCGCACAACTGCCTGTCGTCTGATATCTACAAGAGCAGCCGCAAGAGTTGTTGTGCCAAGATCAACAGCTATCGCATAAGTCGGCTCATTTTCTGTGTTTCTATCTTCCGTGGCAGATTTCTCCCTTTGCGAGGATAGTTGGGATAATGATTTTCCATAAAATCCTGCTTCCACCTGCATTGTGTCCTCGCTGACATCCTCACAGAGCTGAATCACAATATCTCCTGTCACTTCCGTCTCACAGGCAAGACGCCATCCGGCAGTCAGTTCTTCTTCTGAAAATATCTCCCGTTCCCTCTTCGTCGGAGTCGGGGGAAGACTTCGAAATAATACTCTGCATTTTCCACAGATTCCCTTTCCGCCACAAGAAGCGGGAATATATTCTCCTTTTTTTTGTATAAGGCGAAGTAAATTATCTTTTTCAGAAATTCTATATTTTAATATCATTGTTTCTGTTCCTTATATTCTTTTTTCTTTTCCCAAATCTTTATTCAGATTACTACCACTGTTTCCCTGTACGACTAAATTATCTTCATAATAATATAATTACTCTTTCTGCAAAACAAAAGAAAGAGCCACCTCCGTACAGGGGATGGCTCCTGTTCATTACGAATCCATTGGCTCCAAAACCAACAATAAATCAATATCACTATCCCATCTTGCTTCTCCACGAGCTACACTTCCATATAAATATAATTCCTTCGCATACCCGGCAAGATTTGATTGGAATATCTTCTGTGTTGCTGTTTCTAATGCACTTTCATGTCTAACAGCGTTAAGTCCCATCACCCTCTCCCCTTTCAAAAATATACTTTATTATGTTTATTATGGTTCCCATTTTTTTATATTATAGCATACCGTACACAGGTTTGTCTTGATTTTTTCTTGACTTATCCTCTTCAATCCATTATACTTAGAAAAATGGGTGAGCACCTACCAACAGTCAGGCTAGTTATAGTCTGACTGTTTTTCCTTTGGCTGTATTTTACTATGCCTGTTTTATTTTGAGGGGGAATTATCATGATAGCATATGTTTTACCGATTGCACTGGTTATCGTTTCCAATATCATTTACCAGATTTGTTCCAAGTCAGTACCGGACACGATAAATCCATTAGCGTCGCTGACGGTAACGTATCTGGTCGGGGCAATCGTATCTGCAATACTTTATTTTGCGTTGAATAAAGACGCGAATCTGCTCCGCGAGTACAAAAACTTAAACTGGGCTCCATTTATACTGGGAATCGTAATCGTAGGATTGGAAGTCGGTTTTATCTATGCGTATAAAGCCGGATGGCCGATAAGCACCGCATCGATTGTGCAAAGTGCATTTTTAGCGGTGGCATTGATTTTTGTCGGGTTCCTGCTATACCATGAAGCGATTACCTGGAACAAAATCCTGGGGATTGCCATCTGCCTTGTCGGACTCATACTGATCAATAGATAAAACCGCACCAACAGTCCATAAATAAAGCTTCACCAATATCCCAGCAATAAGGGAGAGAAGCTACCCATCGTCTAATACCAGTGGGATTGCGATCGACTTATTTCAACCACTCTCCAGGGCATAAGGATTAGGAACGATAAACTTTATGCTCCAGCCATTGCTGTCTTTGCCCAGTCAGCATTTTGTGAAATCGGCCTGCCTACACCGATGAGGTCTGCACAGTCTTTTGCAAGAAGATCTTCGGCGTCATCGCGGGAAGTCACGCCACCTGCAACAATGACAGGAATGGATACGGCCTGTTTCACTGCTTTTGAAAGATCGCTGAAATATCCGTTTTCGGTATGACCTGGGCGGAGGAAAAAGCACATTCCTCCAGACATATCCAGAAGATGCAGCCCCGCTTTTTCAAATTCGACCGCTGCTGCAACAGCGTCTTCAATGGAACTTCCACCTTCGGTATAATCACAACCACCAAAGTGCATTGATAAAAGGAAGTCCTTTCCAACTGCATCTCTGACAGACTGTATGATTTGAAGATGCAATCGGATTCTTCCGCTCAAATCATTCCCACAATATGCGTCTGTCCGTTTATTGGTAAGCGGTGAATAAAACTGGTTAAGCAGATAACCGTGGGCAGAATGTAATTCACAACCGTCAAACCCGGCCTCCTTGACTCGGAGAGCAGCGTCAG
The DNA here is from genome assembly GCA_021202175.1 of Clostridiales bacterium. GTDB lineage: Bacteria > Bacillota > Clostridia > Lachnospirales > Lachnospiraceae > Anaerobutyricum. The sequence continues at coordinate 13,201 of JAJQDO010000299.1, forward strand.
TGAAACTGCGAATGATGGAATCGATATCCTGCTGAGACATGGCTCTGGATGATTGGATCGTTCCCTGTCCTAACGCACCGAGAGGATTCGCCTGTTCACTGGGACTGATTGCTTCTTCATCTGTAACCCCTTCCTTGACAGCTCCTCCGGTATGGCTAATCTGCATGATTGCCAGGCTGCCATTTTTATGAATCGTCTTCGCAAGTCTGCTCAGGCCAGCAATATCTGTATCGCTGGATACAGAGAGTTGGTTTTTGCTGGCACGACCATCCGTTCTTACAAAGCTGTGTTCCATTACAACAAGACCAATATGTCCACCTTGCGTTCTTTCATCATAATAAGACAGCAACTTTTCCGATACTTTTCCTGCATCCGATTTCTCCAATGCGACTGGTGCCATAACCAGACGGTTTTTTAAATTCACGTTTCCGACGGTGATTGATTTTTCTAACATACGAATCTCCTCCTGCTATATAAAAGTGTATATACATCAGAAATGATAAAAAATAAGAAAGATGATTACAAATCCTGCAACAGTTCCAATATCTTCTCCAGTGCTGTTATCTGCTCTCGTCCCACCTTTTCTTCCAACTGGCGCTGCGCTTCTTCCCAAAGACCGGCGGCCTGATTACAGACGGAGACGCCATGTTCGGTAAGCTCCAGAGCGCTGTTTCTTGTCCCTGCCTCCTTCACGTCCCTAATATAGCCGGAACGAATCAGAGGCTTGAGGCTTCTCGCAAGAGTAGAACGATCAAGCAATGTATATTCTGATAGCATACGGACATTACAACCGCTGTGTTCAGAGATGGCACTCAGCAGAGAGTATTGTCTTACAGTAACACCAGATGGAGAAAGAATATTATCATAAAATCGAATTACATTTTCAGCACTTCTCCTCATCTTTAAGCAATGGCATGCAGTATTATCAATTCGTTTACTCAAAATTCAATCCTCCCTTATTATGATGTATATACATCATTATAGATTATGTGAATACATTTGTCAAGAACATTGAGAGAATCTAACAATTTATAATTTACAGACCGAGCGCTAGTGTGCCTGGTCTGTTTTTACCAAAAACGTGGAAATGGATTATTGGAATATTTTGATAATCTCTTAAAAATCACCGCACAACCGCATCATAACATAAGACTGTGAGGTAATGCTGTTTCCGTCCCAACTGAGATTTGGATAATTTTCCAAACGGCATATGAGAACAAACCCAAAAAAATGATGTGGTATCGGATGTGATTTCGTGTTATACTACAGATTAATATTTGAGAGGAGCGAGGTGTCAGGGTGTGGGATATTACTTAAACAGCACGAGTCCGGCAGCTGCATATAAAAAGACGGTTGATACCATTTACTTTGTGGACAAATCTGAACTGATTGGAGAACTCTTTTCTGTGATGGGGACGGACGATGGGAATATCTGCCTCACGAGGCCACGCAGGTTTGGAAAGACCGCTGCAGCAAATATGATTGCAGCCTTTTTCGGAAAAGGCTGCGATACCAGTACGATATTTGACCGACTGGCAATTTCAAAAAATAAAGACTATCGTAAATACCTGAATCAGAGCAGCTTAATCTATATTAATTTCAGTAAAATGCCAGAAAACTGCCATAATTACCAGCAGTACATCAACCGGATCACAAGGCGCATGAAACGTGAACTGCTTGCAACGTATCCAGATATTTTAAGCGAAGAAGATGACGCACTGTGGGATATTTTTTCCGATATTTTCGAATCATACAAAGAACAGTTTGTTTTTGTTATTGATGAGTTTGACTGCATATTCCATAAAGATTTCATCACAGAGAATGACAAACCCAGTTTAACTCCAGAAAACCTTCTCTTTTTAGTTATTCATCTGCTTATTCAATTCTTCTAAAACGCTGTCTTTTTCTTCTTTTGAAACTCTCAATGCACTCATGGCTCTTTCTACTGTCCAACCTTCGTTGTCCATCAGATTTCTAATGTCTCTCGCAATTCCAATCGTAACTCCTTCTGTCCTTCCTATCGTGATTCCTTCGGTCCTCCCTATAGTTATCCCTTTGGAAATTCCAAGTTCTTCCACACCCTTACTTAAATTACACATTTCAGACACCTCACTTTCTATCCTCTTTGTCATCGCGATCGAAAAGTCTTCCCGTAACACCCTTTTCTTTTCTTCGGCATCCTTTTCCGGAGAGAACAGTACTTCCAGGAGTTTCAAAACTCCGGTACTCCCTTCTTCCTTTCCTAGATAAATCATGATTACCGTAAGCAGATCATAATCCTCGGTTTTCTCTAATCTGTTTCCAACCAGGTTCTTTTCCTTAACAGAATATACATTGATCGTATTCTCATACTTCTTCGGTGGATTCATACATATCCAGATACTCACTACCTTTTTAATCTTCTCATAATGTGACTTTGTAAATTCTGTCTCATATTGCAATGAAATTATCCACTATTATTCAAGGCGAACCTGACACTCGCTGTCAGGTTACGCCCCAATACACTTCTGAAATCATGATTTTGCCCCTGCGTTGTTAACGCACTTAAAATGGGACAAAATCTCTACTGTTCGCAGCATAGCTGTGAACAGTAGTAACATCCTTCCGCAATAGTAGATACCGCGCCTAATGATAGGGTATCCTGGATAAAAGTCATTCTGCAGTTCCACGTTCAGGATGATCCGAATCCATTCTTCCTCAGCTTCTTTAAAGGGGAGCAGGGCATAAAATCGAATGTCATACTTGATAGTCCCCTCATTCATGCTGGCATCTTCTACCTGCAATCCTCGTATCTTCTCCGGTCTTGGCTCTGCCTTTTCATCAGGATGAACCGCAACTTCTGCTACTTGTGGTTCTCCCTCTATGTATCTTTTTGCGATATCATTCACATCATACTCATTATACTCCTCCATACAGCTTTTCATAATCCATGCCAGGATAATCTTGTTGGAAAGCAACTGTTTGCATGCTGCGTCATACATCGCTTTATCATCAGCATTAGAAATATTCTTTGACAAG